>CAZXBG010000019.1:0-7874 GCA_964638865.1 uncultured Chitinophagales bacterium
TTTATCCTAAAAGTGGACATTCCTCTTTTTATATTTAGAATTCTTCTCCGGGTATCCATCATCAATAAATCAACTTTGCTACCTTTTTCATGATAAAAAGGTAGCACCAAAAATCTAGTGCTTCATCCGCTGACTCCATATCCCTATTTCTTGCCACAATACGCGAAAAAGGTGCCACGCGATGGTTCATATTTTGGCTTTCAAAACCTACATTAAATTAAATGGAAACAATAATTTTTTTCTGTTGGTGGCACTGGCTTTCGCTAACACCCTCCAAACATTAATACTTTGTTGGCTTATGGCTGCGAAAAGGGATATTGGAGGCATCCGATGAGGCCCGTTGACAGCCCTGGAAAAATTCTTTCTTTGGAAAATTTATTGTTTTTATTATTGTTTAGTAAAGCTAACACTCCTTACTAAGAATAACGCCCAAAACAATACGTATAAGAGCGCGGGCCACCCAAATTCAAATTCCAGTTTTTCAAAACGAAATGCAATGATTTTGATACCGGTTTTTATAGAAAATTTTCCTTGGAATAAAGGATTGTCTCCAACTTTTAATATTGACCCTTTATTCTGCTTCATTACCATATACAGAACTCCTTCGGTAATAGTGGGGAAACGCCATACATGGTTGCACAGACTTGATTATGATCTTACAATGAGTGCTGATTGTAACGAAATACGAATCAAATTAGATATCATCTTTCTCCACATCGGTTTCTTTCTTCGAAAACCAGTCTTTTATTTTTTCGAGGTGTTCTCCGAGGTCTTTTTCTTTTATAAATTTAGCGGATTGATCAAGAGCATACGCTAAAATCGATTTTAAAAAATTATTTTTGCTATTTCGTAGAATAATCCCACTTGTAGCAGCAGCCATAATAATTTTTAGCGCAGTATTGGCAATGCCGCCTTCCCCTTGCTCTTTCGGATCACTTTTTATCAGATTAAGTAATTTATTACGCGATAAGAAGTTCACAATATTTAATGCAGGTTTAATCTTTTCCCTAAGAGAACCATAATGTTGGTTAAGGGTGTGTTCCTGTTCTTTAATTTTACCACGTAGCATTATTTTTTCTCTTTGTAAATCTTCCAAAGTTTTGATCTCCGGCTTATTACTTTGTTTCTGGCTCATCATTACTGAATTGATTGATGAAATAATTTATCATTTTTTTGCGCATTGATCCTTTTCCTAACCACAAAATTAATAAAGCGATCAATAAATAAAATCCGGCCAATACTCCGAAACCTGCAGCAGTGTTATGCAAAATATTTCCTAATAAATAGGACAAGGCAAAGGAGCCGAAGATAAAAAACAATACAAGAAAAATTACCGCAGCTCCTTTTGTAATTAAATTTGCAAGGGCGATAGATATCTTTTCGGTAATGTTAAGTTGAATTAATTGCAGGCGTAAATTGATATATTCTTTTACGTCGTCAACCATTTCATTGATATTATCTTCCTGGTCGTTTTGTTTTTCGTTGCTCATATACCATTTTTGAAATGTGAATTAATGTTTACAATATTTTTAATAATAGTTATTCTTCCTCTCCCTCTAATGCACTTATTTCTAACCGGTTCGCCTTAAATATTTTAACCAGGATAATAAATAAACTTAATAGTAATGGTCCATATAAAATTCCGAGTATTCCGAACAGTGGAATACCTATCACAACACCTACAATAGTTATCAAAGGGTGTGTATTGGCAATTTTTTTACCGATGGCCATACGAATAAAATTATCTATGGTTGTAACGATCATGTAACCATATATAATAATTCCAAAACCCGCAACCATGTTTCCATTTGAGATTTCTATGATCCCTGCAGGGATAAATATGATAGGAGCTCCAAAAAGTGGTATCATGGAAAGAAAGATACCTATCACCCCCCAAAAAATAGGATCAGAAATTCCAAAGAGCCAAAAACCTAGGCCTAAAAGAGAACCCTGAATTATTGCAATAAATCCTTGCCCTAAAATATTAGAATAGGTCATGTTGCGCAATTCAGAACCAATAGTGAGGGAATCATTCCTCTTAAAGGGTAAATAATTCACCAATCCTCTTTCAAATTCCCGGAAATATTTGACAGTAAAGTATAAAGTGAAATACATTACGATTATTTGAATAAAGGTACTGGCTGCTCCATTAATGATGGAGGTGACAAATCCAGCTGCCTGTGACTTTATCGAAGCAATGGTATTAGCGATCAGATCCGGATCGTTTAGTTTTTCTGTAGCAAATTTATTAATATTCTCAAATATCAACTCTGTTTGTTCAGGATGGTCTACATAAAACATCACCCTGCCGGTAATCAGTTTAATAAGTAAGAAAATGGGGATAATCAAACATACAAAGGAAAGTATTAGAATAAGGGCCGTGGAAAGGCTTTTGTTCCACTTCTTTTTTTCCTGTAGGTAAATATTAAATGGACGGAAAATAACATAAATTATAATAGCACCTAAAAATCCGCTTACTATGCGGTTCAAACCAATGGATATACAAATAGCGAGGAGTATCAGAATAATAAGGATAAAATTATTCCGTTGTTTCATGGCTTGAACAGAGAGTGGCATATTGAGATTTTTACGTTAAAAGTAAGAAATTATTCAAACTTTGAACCAATCTAATTCCAACTGTGCCATCCGGACTTTTTTTTACCTTAACCCTGAAATCAATAAACATTGAGCCTTAAAAAATGTAAAAGATACATTACTTCTTTTTCTTCGTTTGTTGCTCTTTATTGCCCTTCAGTGCTTGTTGTTGTCTCATCGCATCTTCCAGTCGTTTTGCAAAACCCGATTTTTGTTTTTCCGGCTTGGCTTTGTTTTCCTGAATGCGGCGATGAATTTCATCATCATTAATAAAGAACCTTCTGATGCTCCATTGTTGTGCAAAGGTTACTACGTTACTCACAAAATAATAGTAAGTTAAACCGGCAGGAGAGCTATTCAGGAAGAAAAAGAAGAATATAGGAGTAATATACTGTATTGTTTTCATTGGACCTGTTAGCTGTGTTGTATTTTGCATGTTCAAGCGAATATAAAATACAGAACTGATGGTCATTAAAATACAGAAAATACTGATATGGCTACCTATGAATGGAATTTCTGTCCCCCATTGAATAATATCATCATAAGTGGAAAGATCATCTGCCCATAAAAAAGATTGTTGTCTTAATTCTATGCTCCCCGGAAAAAGGCGAAACATTGCAATAAGAATTGGCATCGATAGTAAAGTAGGTATACATCCACCCAAAGGATTTACACCTGCTTTGCGGAATAATTTTAATTGTTCTTGCCCTAATTTCGCCTGATCATCTTTATATTTTTCTCTAATTTCGGCTACCTCCGGATTTAATACCCGCATTTTTGCCATGGATAAATAAGAGCGATAGGTGAGTGGCGTTAATGCAAGTTTTAAGATAAGAGTCATTAATAAAATGATCAATCCATAATTACCAATAAAACTACTCAGCCAATTAAATAAGGGAATGATTGCAAAAGTATTTATCCAGCCAATTGCTCCGGATCCTGTTGGGATAATTGTTTCAAGCCCAATTTCCAATGCATTTAAATTCTGATAATCGTTTGGTGCCAAATACCATTGCATTGGAAAATCAAAGGAACTCTTATTATTAAATGTGATATATAATTCTGTATTGCAGCGTTTCACATAATCGGAAGAATCCTCATCCATGTAAACATCAATCTTGCCTTTATTTTCAAATTTATCTTTTGCAATAAGCGTGCTGTTAAAAAATTGTTGCTGACAACTTACCCATTTAATTGGAGCTTCGAATTTTATTTCGCCATTGGTGTTTTTATAATCTACATTTCCATCTTCATTGCTGAAATACAATTTCGAATATTGACGTTCATATTTAATATTTTTTTCTTGTTCCTGCATTTCATTCTTCCAATGGAGAATGATAATAGGATCGCGACCAGGAATTATTTCTTGAAATTCTGTAAGTTTTAAATTATAGTCGATAAGGTAATTAGTTCCTGTAAAAGCATAAATTTGTTGAAGAGTTCTGCCATTACCCAGATCAGCAGTGAATGTTATTGATTTACCATCGGTAGTTTTGGCGGCAGTAAAATATAATTCCTCGGTATTAATTACTTTATTTTGGTCGTAATAAAAATTATAATTAAAACGGTTTTTATTTCCGCCTATAACATCCAATACTCCGCCATCATAATTCTTGTATTTTTTAAGTTCTGCTTTATGTATTGTTCCGCCTTTATTATTAAATACAATTTTGATTAAATCATTTTCAATGGAATCTAATTTTTCAGTTCCCTGCATAACAGAAGCGAAAGGACCGAAGGATGCATTTTTTTTGCTGAGTTTAATAGAATCTTCCAATCTTATCAAAGCCTCAGCGGAAAGATTTCTTTTAAGGCTATCCGGAATCAATGTAGAAATAGTAGTAATCGCACTTGATCCGCTGTCTATTTTTACCGGATTATTTGCCAGATAAACAGAGTCTGCTATCCTTTTTACATTTTTAATAGAATCCTCTGTATGTTGAATTTTGGCTTGTTCAAGTCTGATGCGGTTGGCATCGCGACTCTGGAACACAAAAAATACTACAATCAGGATTCCCAGCAAGACGAAACCAATTACGTTATTACGATCCATTGAATTTTAATAATTGAGCGGCAAAGTTAGGTTATGATAGGCCATTGACAAAGAAAAGTTTGAAATACAGCCTGTTTAGGTAGTATAGGACGATCTATTTCAGAAATTATTGGTGCTCCAATTATTTCATCGCCTTTTTGTCCTTAAACTCCATAGCAGCCTTGATAAATGCAACAAATAAGGGATGTGGATTTTCTACCTTACTCTTTAATTCGGGGTGAAACTGCACGCCGATAAACCAGGGGTGATCCTTCACCTCCACAATTTCCACCAAATTTTGTTGAGGATTGATACCTACTGCTATCATACCTTTCCCCTCAAAGTCTTTGAGGTAAGTATTATTGAATTCGTATCGATGGCGATGTCGTTCGGTGATATTTTGCGATTTGTAGATATCAAAAGTCTTCGTCTTTTTGAACAAACGGCAATCATAACTTCCCAAGCGCATGGTGCCGCCTTTTTCCTTCACGTGTTTTTGTTCCTCCATCATGTCGATCACCGGAAATTTGGTTTTCGGGTTCATTTCGGTGGAATGTGCACCTTTCATCTTCAAAACATTTCTTCCAAACTCAATAACAGCGCACTGCATTCCGAGACAAATTCCGAAAAAAGGAATTTTTTGTTCCCGAACAAATTGAATTGCAGTAATTTTTCCTTCTATTCCTCTGTCGCCAAAACCGGGAGCAACCAGAACGCCATCCAGTTCACCCAACTTTTCGCGGACATTGTTTTCATTAATATGTTCGCTTTGAATGGAAATTACTTCCACCTTACATTCATTTGCTGCACCCGCATGTATAAAAGATTCTAATATAGATTTATAAGCATCCTGCAACTCCACATATTTTCCCACCAAACCAACCCTAACCGAGTTTGTAGGATTTTTTAAGCGCGATAAAAATATTTTCCAATTTTTAAGATCCGGATCGTTCTTTTTAGGAAGTTTGAGTTTTGCAAGCACAATCTCATCTGCATTTTCCTCCAACAGGTGAAGCGGCACGTCATATATGGTTTTCACGTCAATTGCCTCAATAACAGAATTCACGTTAACGTTGCAAAAAAGCGCCAATTTTCTTCTGATATCCTTAGAAAGCGGATGTTCAGTGCGACAAACTAAAATATCTGCCTGAATACCACTTTCCAACAACATTTTAACAGAGTGCTGTGTAGGTTTAGTTTTTAATTCTTGCGCAGAACTTAAATAAGGAATTAACGTAAGATGAATAATAAGGCATCTTTTTTCGCCAAGTTTCCATTTTAATTGTCGAACCGCTTCTATATAGGGCAGTGATTCAATATCACCAACAGTACCGCCAATTTCAGTGATCACGATATCATTTTCCCCGTTTTCGCCGAGCAATAACATGCGTCGCTGGATTTCATCAGTAATATGTGGAATTACCTGAACCGTTTTACCTAAAAATTCGCCTGCCCGTTCCCGGTTAATAACATTTTGATAAACTGCGCCTGTGGTAACATTATTTGCCTGCGAAGTTTCTATTCCCAGGAATCGTTCGTAGTGGCCAAGATCCAGATCTGTTTCTGCTCCATCTTCGGTAACATAACATTCGCCATGTTCGTACGGATTGAGTGTTCCCGGATCAACATTGATATAGGGATCAAATTTCTGAATGGTTACTCTAAAACCACGGGCCTGTAAAAGTTTGGCCAATGATGCGGAAAAAATACCTTTTCCAAGAGAAGACGTTACGCCACCCGTAACGAAGATATATCTAGATTGTTCATTCTTCATAACGGGCTATAAAGGTAGGTAAATATAATGGCTGCATGTATTAACATGGTGTTGGTAATCGAAAAAATGTGAATGGAGCTCTCGACTTCACAGGTTTAGTAAACCTGTGAGGTCTGAGGGAAGGGAACTGTTTATGTCAAAGGATAAGAGGTCAGGGGTCAGGGGTAAAGGGTTAAGGATCAATGTTAAAGGAAGCCTCGAAGCATTCGAAGCCCTCGACCTCACAGGTTTCAGGAACCTATGAGGTCTGACGTAAAGAGTCAGACCCACGTAGCATGAAGCATAGGCCTAACAGGATTCCTAAACCTGTTAGGTCCTCAGAACCCAGAACTCAGAACACATTTCTCCTTAATTTTACAAAATGACTTTCAGATCAGGTTATGTAAATATTATCGGGAAACCCAATGTTGGGAAATCTACTTTGATGAATGTTTTGGTGGGGGAAAAACTTTCGATTATTAGTCCGAAGGCGCAAACTACCAGAAAAAGAATTCTCGGTATTGTTACGGAGGTAAATTCGCAGATCGTTTTTTCTGATACTCCGGGAATAATAGATTCGCCGGAATATAAATTACACAGTTGGATGAACGACCAGGTGAAAGCTGCACTTCAGGATGCGGATATCATTTTATTTATGACAGATCCCTGGGATAGAATTAATGATCAACATGAAATTATTCAGCAATTAAATAAAAGTGTTATTCCCGTTATTGTAATCATAAATAAAACAGATGCAATTACACAGCCAAAAACATTGGAATTAATTGCAAACTGGAAAGAAATTTTACCGGGAAAAGAAGTGCTGCCAATTTCTGCACAGGAAAAAACAAATATTGATGTTTTATTAAAATTAATTTCCTCCCAATTACCGGAACATCCGCCTTATTTTGATCCGGAAGAAATTACTGATCAATCGGAAAGATTTATTGCGGCAGAAATTGTAAGAGAAAAAATATTTTACAATTACAAACAAGAAATTCCCTATTCGGTAGAAGTTGCCATTGAAGAATACAAAGACAAAGAAACATTAATTGCAATTCGCGCAGTTATTTATGTGAGTAAAGAAACACACAAATCGATCATTATCGGTAAAGGTGGATTGGCAATTAAAAAAGTTGGAATTGAAGCGCGTTTAGATATAGAAAAATTCACCGGCAGAAAAATATTTCTCGAATTATTTGTGAAGGTGAAAGAGAATTGGAAAAATGAGGATAGGAGTTTGAAGTATTTTGGATATAACTGATTGCGATGAGTTTTTCTCACAAAGGCGCAAATCCGCAAAGATGTGGTTTGTGTTTAAAATGCGAATCTCATTTTATTTTTTCTCCCAATATTATAATTAAATTGCAATTTACATTGTATTTTTCTTGGCGGCTTTGCGTGAAATTTTTTTATTTTTTCTCGCAAAGGCGCAAAGTCGCAAAGATGTGGTTTGTGTTTAAAATGCGAATCTCATTTTATTTTTTCTCCCAA
>CAZXBG010000019.1:7974-34962 GCA_964638865.1 uncultured Chitinophagales bacterium
CGCAAAGATGTGGTTTGTGTTTAAAATGCGAATCTCATTTTATTTTTTCTCCCAATATTATAATTAAATTGCAATTTACATTGTATTTTTCTTGGCGGCTTTGCGTGAAATTTTTTTATTTTTTCTCGCAAAGGCGCAAAGGCGCAAAGATATAGGATGTGTTTAAAATGCGAATCTCATTTTATTTTTTTCGCGCAATGTTTTATCTAAATTCCAATTTACATTGTATTTTTCTTTGCGCCTTTGCGTGACATTTTTTTTCTCGAGGCGCAAAGCCTCAAAGACTGAATTTAATTACCAATATTTATCAATTATTCCTTCATTTTAACTCCACTGTGCCATCTGATTTATCCACAAAGATTCGTTGCATTTGGAAACTTATTAAAATTTATACCAGCGATGATTAACTTTGTGGCTCTAAAATTTGTTACCTACTATAGTTATGGAAATAGTTAAATGTTTGATCATAGGCTCGGGACCTGCGGGGTATACTGCGGCAATTTATGCTGCCAGGGCAAATCTGAAACCCGTGATGTACACCGGTATTGAGCCGGGAGGTCAATTAATGCAAACAACAGATGTGGAAAATTTTCCGGGTTATCCTGAGGGGATTTTAGGCCCTGAAATGATGGAAGACCTGAAAAAACAGGCAGAGCGGTTTGGAACAGATGTTCGTTTCGGAATTGCCACAAGAGTGGAACTTTCCGGAAAAGTAAAAAAGGTGTTTTTTGATGACGGAACAGAAATAGAAGCTTATACGGTAATTATTTGTACCGGAGCTTCTGCAAAATGGCTCGGGTTGGAATCGGAAAAACGTTTAAACGGAAATGGGGTAAGTGCTTGTGCAGTTTGTGATGGTTTTTTCTTCCGCAATCAGGAAGTGGCATTGGTTGGAGGCGGAGATACTGCTTGTGAGGAGGCTCTTTATCTCGCAAAACTTTGCACTACCGTTCACATGATAGTAAGAAAGGATCATTTTCGCGCAAGTAAAATTATGCAGGAACGCGTATTGAAATCGCCTAATATAAAAGTGAACTGGAATTCAGAAACGGTTGAAATAATTGGAGAGGGAGTGGTAACTGCTGTAAAAATTAAAAATATAATCACTGATGTTATAACAGAAATTCCGATAACCGGTTTTTTTGTTGCCATAGGTCATCAACCGAATACCTCCATTTTTGAAGGCATTATCGATATGGATGCACAAAAATATCTTATCACAAAAAATGGTTCTACCAAAACAAATATAGAAGGCGTTTTTGCCGCCGGCGATGTGCAGGATAAACATTACCGACAAGCGGTTACCGCAGCAGGAACAGGGTGCATGGCAGC
Organism: uncultured Chitinophagales bacterium; assembly: GCA_964638865.1. GTDB lineage: Bacteria > Bacteroidota > Bacteroidia > Chitinophagales > BACL12 > UBA7236. The sequence continues at coordinate 9,307 of CAZXBG010000019.1, forward strand.
CTTGGATGCAGAAAGATATTTAACGGAAGCCGGTATTGATTAAGAATCATTTGTATTACTGAACATTTATTGCTGCATTGCGTTATTAATATAGAATGGACAAAACAATATATCATTTTAAAGCACGAAGTTCTGCAGGAAAGGAAATAGCATTTGATCAATTTAAAGATAAGGTTTTACTGATTGTAAATACTGCATCAGGATGTGGTCATACCCCACAATTGGGTGAGTTGGAAGAAATATATCAACGCTATAAAAATGATGGATTACAGATCATCGGATTCCCCTCCGATCAATTTTCGCAAGAGCCATTGGAAGGAAAAGCAATAGATGAATTTTGCGCAATAAATTATGGCGTAACTTTTCCCATAATGGAAAAATGCAAGGTTAAGGGAAGAGATGCTCATCCACTTTTTAATTATTTTTCAGCAAAAAAACTTAACGGAAAAATTAGTTCTTCCCCTTATTGGAATTTTTATAAATATTTAATTGGGCGCGATGGAAAAGTAATAGATTATTTTTTCACCTACAGACACCCAAATAGTAAAAAAATTACCCGCGCCATCGAAAAGGCATTATCGGTAAAATCGAAACAAACTGACACCAGCAAAGCAGTCTGAAAACTTCGTGTAACTTTGTTACATGAAACTGAACGTATTAGCTTTTGGGGCTCACCCCGACGATGCAGAATTAAGCTGTAGCGGAACTTTAATCAGCCAAATAAGAAAGGGAAATACAGCGGGAATAATTGACCTCACAAGAGGAGAATTGGGTTCCCGCGGCACTGCGGAGATAAGGGACCAGGAAGGGGAAGACGCCCGAAAAATAATTGGTGCATCTATACGCGAAAATTTAAATCTGGAGGATGGTTTTTTTAGGAATGATCGCGAAACACAAATGAAAGCAATTACAGTAATACGGAAGTTTCAACCTGAATATATTTTATGTAATGCAACAGACGACCGACATCCTGATCATGGTCGCGCAGCCAAATTAATTGAAGACGCTGTTTTTTTAGCAGGATTGATAAAAATTGAAACCACAGAAAATGGAACTCCTCAAAATTTATGGCGACCAAAAATGGTTTTACATTATATTCAGGACAGATATATTAATCCCGATATTGTAATTGATATTTCAGATGTTTGGGAACAACGCATGGAAAGTATAAAAGCGCATCGGTCGCAGTTTTATGATCCGAATTCCAATGAACCGGAAACTTATGTCGCATCCAAAATATTTTTTGAAATGATAGAAAGTCGCGCACGCGAAATGGGAAGAAGCAGCGGATTTAAATTTGCGGAGGGATATACTTGTGGCAGAATGTTCGGTATAAAAGACCTTACACAATTACATTAATGATGAGTTAAACACAACGGGCTGCTAAAAAAAAGTCCCGGAACTTTCGAACCGGGACCAACTGATATACATATAATCACGACAACTCTCTTTATTTGGCAACAGCGCTTTTAGCTTCTTTAATCCTTGCTGATTTACCTTTTAATCCACGAAGATAAAATATTTTTGCTCTTCGTACCTTTCCAACTTTATTCAATTCAATACTTTCGATATTAGGCGAAAATAATGGGAAAATTCTTTCCACACCAACTCCGTTTGAAATTTTTCTTACCGTAAAGGTTGCAGTTCTGCCTGTTCCTTTTCTTTGAAGCACATCTCCTTTAAAGGCTTGCGTTCTGGATTTATCACCCTCAATGATCTTGTAATTAACGGTAATTGTGTCACCAGCCTTAAATTGCGGAATTTCTCTTGGTTCAATAAGGTCTAATTCCAATGTTTTTATAATATCCATAACCCTTTTTTAAAGTGGACTGCAAAGATAAGCTGAATTTGGGTTTTATTCAAGCCTGAGAAAGAAAATCTGAAGGTTTTACAACAAAAATGTTTCAATTATACTAATTTTCTGTTCAGGTTGAGACGAATTAAAAAATCTGTATTTTCCCTGAAACTATTAAAATTCAATCGGTTCTTTCACGGTTTTAGAAGATCGGGGCGCCTTTGGCTGGTTTTTTTCATGGCCTCTTCTTGCCTCCAATCTTCTATTTTGGCGGTATGTCCGCTCAAAAGTATGGATGGCACTTCCCAATCCATAAAAACTGCCGGGCGTGTGTAGACCGGTGGTGCCAGCAGATCATCCTGAAATGAATCAGTTAACGCCGAAGTTTCGTCATTCAAAACCCCGGGAATAAGTCTTCCAATGGTATCCACCAAAACTGCTGCCGCCAATTCACCACCACTGAGTACGTAATCACCAATGGAAATTTCTTTAGTGATTAAATGTTGGCGAACTCTTTCATCCACCCCCTTATAATGTCCGCATAAAATGATAATATTTTTATTCAAAGAGAGTCTGTTTGCGGTTTTCTGATTAAAGGTTTCCCCATCCGGAGTAAGATAAATTACTTCATCATACTGTCGTTCTGATTTCAGACTATTGACACAGTTAAAAATTGGTTCTATCATCATCACCATTCCCGCACCGCCTCCAAACTGGTAATCGTCAACCTGTTGATGTTTAAAGGTGGAATGATCTCTTAAATTAACGAGATGAATTTCCAAAAGCCCTTTGTCGGCGGCTCTTTTAAGAATAGAATGGTCGAAAGGAGATCGCAACAATTCGGGAAGCACAGTAATGATATCAATTCGCATAAAAAAGTTTTATTAACAGCAACTAAAATTCCTTAACATTTCAGAGGTCAAGTAATCCGTCGGGGATCCTGAGGTAGAGTATATTTAATGCATCATCAATAGAAATGATGATATCTTCATGAATGGGGATCATAATATCCTTTCCATTAAAATTAACTTCTATCAATTCATAATCGCCCATATCAGAATACCCGATCACCCCACCAATTTCCCCTGCAATCTCATCCACCACCTGATATCCGAGAAATGGAGTTATTTCCTCTTCATTTTCTTGCAATTGGTAAGACTTGTTTCCAAAAACAGGTTTTTTTGTGAAATATTCCGCATCTTCTTTGTTCGTAAGTTCCTCTACTTGCACAAGAGCATCTCCATCTTTGAAATATTCTATTTGCTGAATAAAATAGGGCATTTTAACCCCTTTCACTAAAAAATAAAGAGCTTCCGAAACCGAAAGCTCTTTAATATTTTCATTGAAAGCAATACGCAGCTGACCCTTCACACCGTGGGTCTTAATAACGAAACCGATCTCTGTCAGTTCGTCACCCACAAATTATTGCTCGTTTGGTTTTTCTTCTTCCGTGGTATTGTCCACAGCATCGGGTGCTGCTTCTTCTGTTGTAGTTTCAACAGCATCAACAACTTCCGGAGTATCCACCACTGCAGTTTCCACTTCCGGGGTATCTACAATTGCATTTTCCACTTCAGGTGTATCTACAATTGCATTTTCCACTTCAGGAGTTTCCACTTCAGTAGTTACCTCAGCGGCAACCTCGTTAGAAGCAGCTTCATCAGCGGTAGCTTTTGCAGCAGCAGCTTTTTTGGATGCTTCGTCAAGACGTTTTGTATTGATACGTGAAATTTCCGCAGCTTTTTTTGTTGCAATGCTATCTTCTACTTTTTTCACGTGATCCATAACCGCACCTTCGTGAGATTGGATCCATTCCTGAAATTTAGTTTCCGCAACATCCAAGGTAAAAGCACCTTTTGCAACACCACGTAACAGATGTTTTTTGTATAGAACTCCTTTGTAACGCAAGATCGCATTGGCAGTAGTGGTAGGTTGTGCACCTTTCTGCATCCAATCGACGGTCTTATCTACATTTAAAGTAATTTGCGCAGGAACAGTTGTAGGGTTATAAGTTCCTAAACGTTCGATAAATTTTCCGTCGCGCGGAGAATTTACGTTTGCCACCACAATATGATAGAAAGGCGCTTTTTTTCTACCGTGACGCTGTAATCTGATTTTCGTAGCCATGTTAAAACATGTATTTTTTTAAGTTAATAAAAGTCTCAGATCAACTCCGATAAACGGAGGGGTTGAGATTGGAGCGCAAAGGTACGGAAAATCCTCTAAATAACCAAAAAACAGGGGTTTTACCTTGAAACTTACTTCCAACTGTTGAGATCGCGTTTTATCAGGGTTGCCAACTTTGTGATGTCATCCTTATAAAAGGTTTTGAGGTGACTTTTTTCCGCTTCCGTTATCTTGGGGATATTTTCCTGCGAGTAGATCAAACTCTTTATCCTATTTTTTAAGCCGGAGGAGAAAATTCTTTTCACCAGTCCGTAGACACCAATTTGTGTGAGAAAATAATTTAATTTTCCAAACCGCGGCATACCGGCCTCGTTATATCTTTTGCTCATATCAAGTTCAAATTCGGGATCAACACCCAGAAATTGAAAAAGATCTTTCATAGTTGCTTTCGCATCCTTTTTAAAATCATCAAACAATATCATCTTTATTTGTTCCGCTGGAAATTGTTCGTAATATCTTTTTACCTGCTCGTAATAATTTCCTACCTCAAGATATAAATGACTAACTCCCCAGCCTTTTTTTAGTTTTTGCTGATCTGATTCAATCTCCTTCAATAAATCTTTTTCTTTTATTTTACCAAGTTTCAAGTTCATTAAAAATTGAGAATATAATCGTTCGACAGGATCGCGCAATATCATTACAATTTTCACTTCCGGAAGTTTATTTTTAATTGCCATTGGTGTAGATGGAAGAAATAAATAAGAATTGGAAACCTCTCCGATCGCCTTTTCATTTTTACTATTCCTGAACAATTTCTGATATTGCTCCCAGGTTCTTACATGTGCAATATGTATTTTGGTATCCATTGCACCGGAAAGATATTTATCTACATTAATTGATACATCCTGCTTGTAATCCACATTAAAATCATCAAACAACATATCGCCATCACTAAAAAAATTTGTTTCTTTTATTGGCGACATATATACTTCCGGATGCAACTGCAAATATTCGTGCAATGAAGTTGTTCCTGCTTTTACAGCACCTACTATCAGGAATGTTGGAAGTTTTGTCAATCGTTTGTTTTTTTCTGCGTTCTGCGTTCTACTTTCTGAGTTCTGAGTTCTGCGTTCTGGGTTAGCAAAAGTTTCTAGGGTTGTGTTCCGATTAATGTTTTTTATTTTTTGATTGTTATTTATTATTTCTCAAGGTTTATATGGTTTGCAAGGTTTTCAGGGTTAGGTTCCGATTAATGTTTTTTATTTTTTGGCTGTTCCATTATAAATTATCAATTTTTTTTCCCGATAGCTATCGGGTCCATTCTCAACTCTCCATTCTCAATTGTTTTCCCTCTTCCTTCAGACCTCACAGGTTAAAAAAAACCTGGTAGGTCGTCCCGATAGCTATCGGGAGTTTAATCCATTCTCAACTCACAATCCCCATTTATCTCAGGTATTTCCAAAACACAATTCTGGCGACATTGATACAATTATACATCACAAACGAATACCATGGAACTTTTATAGAATTCCAGCTTTCGGGAAAATTGTAATTCCATCTTTTTAAATAGGGGCCAAAAATATATTTTGCACGGCTTTTTGCTTTATCGCTTTCATAATATTCCCAAAAAGTTTTTGTTTTGTCGGCGGTTTTGTTGGCAACTGGAATATCTCTTACTTTTTCGACGCCTATAACTTTAAGTGCTTCTGCAAAATCGGAATTTAAATTTTCAAAACGGATAATAAAATCCATTCGTTTATGTTCAATTATACTCCAACTTGCATAAGGAAAACTATACGCACGTATGAAAAAATCTTCAAAATTTTCACCCTTCTCAATAATTGACTTATATTGTCTTACATTCCACCAACGCATGATATATTTTCTTAAAAAACCATGTTTCATTAATTTTGGCTGCGAATATCTGTTTTCATGATCAGTTTTGAATTTAAAATAATTACTCACACAAATATCCATTGGGTTGCGCAAGCCGCTGATCACTTTAAATGTTTTTTCTTCGGCAGTAGCTTTTTTCAGGAAGTCGGTGCTGTATAATGCATGTTTGAATAATATTTCATGGCCATCATAATTCGTTTTCAACTCTTTTGCAATAGCGCTGCTAGCTGTTTGTGGTAGTTCAACAAAAATGTATTTATGTTTATGACTTATGATCATGATTCAAATTTGGTATTAAAAATTGCTTTATAAATCACTTTTGCTTCCCTCATATTACCTTTTGAAATGTATTTTAAACTTCTGGTGAATAGATGAAGATATAAAAAAAATAATTGGGGGCGATAATATTTTCTGTATAATTTAATTTTCCCCCGGTATTTATAGTTTAATGCTTTGAGTTGCCATTGGCTTTTTTTAGGGCTGTTTCCCGTTGAGGCTCCTTGTTTGTGGTACACTTTACTTTGCGTGGCGACTCCCACTTTCCATCCTTTTAGTTTTGCCCTTGCACTCCAGTCATTTTCTTCATTATATAAAAAGTATTCTTCACTCATTAAACCCACATCCAGTAAAAAAGCAGCACTTACAAACATAGAAGCACCTATTACGTAGTTACATTCTATTTCGATATTATCATATTGGCCATTATCCTTTTGCTGTGCTCCAATGATATTTGATTTTCCCGAATATTTATTAAAAACTGCGCCTATCCCCTGAAAGATATCCGGTTTATGGTATAACATTAATTTACTTCCTATAATGCCTACATTCTGTTTTTCAATTCTTTTAGTTTCTGCAAATTTCACAAGCTCTGATATTGCATTTTTTTCGATCACGGTATCGTTGTTCAATAACCATACATAGTCGAAATTGCTGTTGAGTGCGTACCGAATTCCCGTATTATTTCCGCCCGCAAAACCAAGATTTATTTTGCTTTTTATAAATAACAAAGGCATTATACCATCCAACGGACCAAGACGCATCGTATCCGACTCACCTGATTCAGCCCGAAAATACAAAAGCGGTTTGTGTGCAGGAGGACATGATAAATTCAATAATTTATTGTCAGCATGTAACGTTGTGCTCACTTCTCCCCTCGCCCATTTTAAAAACTTCTCCCAACTTTCATCTTCACTTCCATTTTCCACTACAACGATCTGGTAATTGCGATAATCACTTTTTAAAATGCTTTCCATGCATTCGATAGTATCCTGCCAGGTTTTATAATTCACCAGCACTATACAAACTTTTGGATTATTGGTTAGGGTCATTTAATCCAGGTTGAAAGGTCTTTATTTAATAATAAGGATAATCTTGAAATATCTTCCGCAAATTTCTCCTGCATAAATTGTTTAGCATTTTCAGAAATTTCTCCTTTCTCTCCTTTCCCTTTAAAAAATACTTTTACAAAAATATTTTTTAAAAACTGTGGCGACAATCGCTTCATCATGGGTCGTATTCCCGATTTATTCAGAAACCATGTCATATTTTTGTATTTAGGAGTAAATACCTCGTTATAGCGGGTAGAGGTATCCGGCACAAAGGAGCTGTCTACACTAATAAATTCATATAATTCTTTTACCACCAAAGGGGCATTCTTTTTCATATCTTCTGTAAAGATGATCTTGATATTTTCTTTACCAAACAAGTCGAGATAACGTTTTACCTGCTCATAATACAAACCGATCTCTGTATATAAATGTGCATTTCCCCAAACCTTTGGAGTATGATTGTAATCTTCTATTAAGGCTTTATAAAAATCAAATTCGTTGCTATTTCCGGTCCATAAATTCATTCGGTAATGCGAATAAGCTCTTTCGAACGGATTTCTTAAACAAATAATGATCTTACAATCAGGTAAAAGGTTTTTTATTTCTTTAGCGGCAACTTCTGAATACAAATAGGAAGTACTTAATTCACCTATTGCTTTTTGATCCTGTACTTTGGAAAATAATTTTTTATATTGTTCAATGTCCCTGAAAAATGCAGCGTGAAATTCTTCCTTCATATCGCTGCTCAAATACTTATCAATATCCTGAAGTTTATTATGTGCAAATTCTTTTTTAAATAAATTTACATCAATATCCTTTGAAAAAAAATGGGGCTCTTTAACAGTTGATAAATAAACCTGTTTATGTTGTTTTAAATAATGGTAAATAGAGGTTGTACCGCCCTTATTGGCGCCAACAACAATAAATGTGGGCAATATGGTTTTATAATTTTCCATTTATGCTTTAAAATTCAGCAATAGTTCAGCAACCTCTTTTTGAAGACAATACACATTGTTTATTTGTTCGATGTTTGGAATTTTTACAGATCCGATCAATTTATAATCAGCAACGGAAATCACCTGTACCATATTGGGCACCGCTTCTCCTCCGGGAAATAAACCGAGATATCTTTTACGAGTTTCGCTTACTCCACCGTAGTATACATTTTTATTTGTATCAATATCTCCTCCGCGACCAAAACCTTTGGTATCCATTGTTCTTAAAAAATTCCAGTTCTTATCGAATATTTTTAATTCAAAGTGCCCACTGTCAAACACCCAATATTGATTGTTTATTTTTCTTACACTGTGTGGAGCTTTAAAATTCAATGGGAAACGTTTTCTTTTAGAAATATTTACAACGCCTCCATTTCCCTGGCTTTTAATGAATTTTTGCGCTATTCGTTTCATCAATTGTCTACCTGAAGTATGATGAACGAGAATATACAAATCGCCTTCATATCCTTCAAAAATAAGATTGCAATGAAATTTGTCAACAACCTCTGTATCCGCATCGCTTTCGCCTTCTTCCGGAGCATTTGATTTAAAGTCAGATAGATTGATACGCTCACCAATTGTTTTTGTTTCAATATTATAACTCACAATTTCGTCGTGTTTGGTATTGGATATCCAGATGAATTTACCGATCATAGTTATTTCATGAATATCGGTAAGGTTTGGAATTTCTAATTTTTCAACTTTATTTTCCTTCAAAAGAAAACGAAAAACTTCATTACTGGAGGCTATGTATAAAACGTATGGGGCGCTATCATGCCAACACATGCTGCTCATTCCGAGATCACCCCAGTTATTAAAAAAATCAACAGGAATTATTTTCGAATCCTCCTCAATAAGTTGCATGGAACGGATATTGTCACGACTAATTTCTCTATCGGCAGGATTGGCATTAAGAGAGCCAATTACGAGTATTCTTTTTTCCTTGTCGATCAATTGCATGTTTAAAATTTTAATTTTAGAATGAATTTTTAATTATTAGTGTTTCCGGCAAGCCCTGTTTATCCATTTGCACCTCCAATAATTTGTAGGCATAGATTATAAGAATAAAGATGGCAGTTGACCCTGGCTGCATAAATAAATATCCTTTTGCAAGAGAAGATAAAAAACAAAATATAAGAAAATATTTAGAGGCAATCATAAAGGGTTCATTTTTATATCTTCGAATAAATTGTACGCTTCTGAATGCAATAAAAAATTGGAAATAAATAACCAGGGATCCTAAAATACCGTAAGTCATAATAGATCCAAGAATACCAATATCTCCCGGCGGAACAGTAGTAATATCGTTGACACCGGATCCTGATTGTGATTCAGCACCCAGCTTTCCTACACCTATCCACCAACCAATTGCATAATCCTGGAGATAAATAAGAAGAATACCGATCTCCTCAATGCGTGCATCCACAGAACTTTCGCCGGTAACATCACCGGTAAAGATTAACGCGAACAAACTGGTATATTGAAAGATGTAATCATTTACACGATCAGGAATAATTGCATACATAATTCCCATTATTACCATAAAACCCACCCCAATTGATGTAAAAATTCTGACTGCACGCTGCCAGTTAACTTCAAACATATAAAACACAAACAACGTTGCAACCACTGATAACATTACAGAGCGACCCTGATGAAGAAAAAACAAATAACTTAAATTGATAGCAGAAAACCAAAGACTGGCTCTATCTCTTTGTTTTACATATTTAACCGTATAATAAACTGATAAGAATGCGATAAAGTCAATACCAAATTTAAACCTATATCCTCCTTTTATATCACTGAACCCAACAAAGGAATAATCGAGATATTGTTTAGGGTCGAGAAAAATATAACACATAATAAAATAAACCATCGTTCCCCACCCAAGCCAAACAAGCGCTCTGTACAGGTCGCCAATAGTAATAAATCGCGTTTGCAATAAATAAATGATGACAAATATTCCACTTATCCCGTACCAGTGTCGTTGAGAAGATAAGCCGACCATAAAATCTTGTCCTTCACTTATTACTGCACCCAGTCCTGCCCAAATCGGCAAAACAATTATCATTACGTAATAATAATTTATCTCATCCACTGTTTTACGAACCATAAAAATGTACAGCGCATAAACAAAAGTGAAACTGATTATAAAAAGATACCATAAAATCTCAAATGGAGTGTAATAATCAACGAGTGGTGTGCGTGTTAAAATCCTAGTAGTAAACAGAATAAATATGATCAATATACACGTTTTACCAAAAACGGACATTGGCTCTTTAAATATACCTTTTTCCTGTGCTAATATTCCCATTTTATTTATACCAAACTCCCAGGTTGCGGTTTATTAATTTTTCTGTTAAATGAATATCCTCCATAAAATATAATTCCAATAATTTCTTTCTTGTTTCTTCAGATAATTTTGAACTGCTCACCTTTTGCATATTCTTGCGAATGAAAAATTTTCTGATATTTTTTCTGGCTTCTTTTGAAGGCATTACAAATTTCAACAGTTTTTTTGCAAAATTAGGCTTTCTTACCAAATCTCTTATTATCTCACTCTGAGCCTCACCGGCTTCATTGCTATGGATATTGAGTTCAAGTGGTTCATAAGGCACATTTAAAAATTGCTGAACATGTTTTATGGTACTTTCCCTGTTTTTTAAAAAGTCTTCCTCAAAAACCAGAAATAAAAAATTCTCACGGGGAAATACCTGTAAAAATTCATTCAACTGTTTACCGTAAAGTCCTCTCTCCAGGTATGCAAATATCTTTTGTGTTTTGATGTCCTTTTTTCTGTTTTTCTCTTCCAAAATTGCATTTTCAAATTCGTGCTCCTCGAGACCCTTTTTTCTGGTCATCAGGTAATGAGAATATGCGCGGTCGGCAGGATTGCGGAGAACAACCAGTATTTTTATTGCATTTCCCAGTGTTTCCGCTATTCGTTTAGCTGTAAAAGGGAAAAGCAGATAATCAGGATCAAATTCTCCAACTGCTATTTGGCCTTTGTAATTTGAAAAATAACTGTTGTAAAAAGGTAACCCTTTGGTAAAATCACCATCAAACAAAAAAAACTTGGTTTCTTTGATAGGAGGAATACAAATTTCACTATGCTGGCATAATATATCTGCCAGTGTAGTTGTGCCCGCTTTTTGAGCACCAATACAAATAAAATTTTGTTTCAACTCTTTCATATTACACTCTAAGCCAATCGCTCAGATCTCTGTCAACTATTGTTTGCAATTTTAAAATATCCTCTTTGTATTTATTAATAAGTAATTGTCTTGTCTTTGGATCCATTTCAGTTTTTTTCAGATTATATCTCAGCAATTTGTCTTTGATCCAATTGCGCAATTTTTTCTTAGTTTCGCGGTTCATACCTTTTCTGAAAAAATTTAAAACGGGATTTTTTCTTGTTGTAATGATCTTCTTAAACCATTTTACCTTCATTTCTCCGCTCTGATTTCTTCTGATCATTTCCTTTTTTTCAGTTATATTAACTTGTAGAAAAGAATAAATATCCTCTAACAATTTATCCGGATTTTTTTCGAGGGTATCGTAAAATACGATTTTTACTTCATCAAAATTATCAAGATAGTCCTTTACCTGTTTATAATAAAATCCTTTATCGGTATAAAAAAAGTCGAAATGCCAGTTTTCTTTTTTACGGGTTTCCTCTTCGGTTATTGCATCTTCAAAGGTTAATGGTTCACGAAGGTCTCTCCTATTGTGCATGTATTGCGAATAAGCCCTCTCAGCAGGATCGCGGAGAACAATTAATATTTTTATTTTTCTGTAATCCGGTACGAGTTTTTTAATATTGGATATGGTTTGTTCATGAAAATACAAATAAGGAGTGGAGGATTCACCGGCGACTTTCTCGTTTTGCCCATTAAATAATTCCTGATATGCAGTTATAGAAGTTGTATACCGGTGCCGCATATCTTTATATTGCGGATCCTGATCAAAGAATGTAAAAAAGCAGGGTTCTTTTTGAAGAGGCATAAAAATATCTGCATGATTGCCGAGATATTCATGCAAAGATGTAGTACCGGCGCGAGCGGTGCCGACAATCAAAAAATTTGGCCATCTGTTTTTTAGATCATTCAATTTCTGTTTTGTTGTTTATATCGGTGACCTTATTTTTTTTAACCTTCTTTTTATTAAATGCAGCTGAAATATCTGCAAAGGGATTATAAATTGTATTGATACCCATTGTAAAATAAATCTGTAAAGCACATCCTAAATTTAAAACCGTTCTTGAAACTGCGGTTGCAATTGCAGCCCCAATAATTCCATACATGGGAATTAATATTAAATTCAATCCAACATCAATTACCACCGTTGCCAGGGCATAATACATTGTTACTTTTTGTCGGCCTGTCATATTGAGTAACACGGTAACCGGTCCCGTTAATACATTTGCGGCTTGGCCAAGTGTTACAATAATAAATACAATAATTGCCTCTTCTGTTGTAAACCCTTTTCCGAATGTCCACAAACAGAATTTAGGGAAAATTAAAAATAATAAAAGAAATGGAACACAAGACCAGAATATCATCCGCGTTGCCTGCCTAACACTATTCTGGAGGCGTTTATCATCCTTTGCACCATATGCCTCAGCGAATTTAGGTCCTGCAATTGCATTTATAGAAATGAGCGGAATAGTTGCAAGTGAGGTAAGTCGGGTTGCCACTCTGTAAATTGCAACCATAGGTTCAGTTGCATACCAGGCCAAAATTAAAATATCAAGCCAGGTGTATATCATGGTCAGATATTTTGCTGACATCATTGGAGCCGATACCTTCAGTAATTCCGGAGTGCTTATTTTCTCATAAGATTCGATAATAGAATTTAAAGCAACCTGTGCCGGCTCCCCCTTTTTTATCTTTTTTCCCTTTTTAACAAAAAATTCACTTTTTGCAATAACAGGATTTTTTAAATAGTAGATCCATAAAAATTGTGCTATCAAAAAGGCTACGAAAACTCCGATACAATAAGATAAATTGACCCACAGCTGATCCTTGGAGAAGATACCAAAAACCAACAAAAGCACAATTGCAACCAATTGATTTACCACGTGCGATATCCAATTAAATTGTTTCGTTTTTTTGAGACCTTTTATACATTCTTCACTCAATCCACCTAATACATAAAACAATATTGATACTGCAAATATTTGCATATACAAAGTGTATTTATCGAAGTCGGGTGCAGTAGGATCAAATAAATTATCTGTAAAATAGGGAATTATGAAAAAAGTAGCTGCTGATAGGAATACGCTGATAGGAATTACAATTTTTAATGCAATTTTATAGGTATGTTGTACAAGATCCCATCGATTAGCAGCGCTGTATTGTGCAACAAATCTCGACATAGCCATGTCGACACCAAATCTTCCGAAAATTCCAACTATACTGAGAATACTTAATCCTACGGTATAAACACCCATTGCTTCTTGCCCGTAGAGCCAACCAATAACCATTAATAAAAGATAACCTGTAACTCTTCCGACCAAACTAATGATAGTGCCGGAAAATCCCTTTTTGAAGATTTCGGAAAAATCCTGATCTCCAAATTTTCTTACAATTTTCTTTTTAAGTTTGCTGATCATAACGAATCATCCGCAGAAGTATTTTGAATGATCATTAAACTATCGGGTTGTGCAATTTCAGCCGGTTGAATTCCGTTTTGCATATCAATTCTCTGCAAAAATTCACCAACAAATATCTCTGTAAATATTTTTGCTCCCGGCGCATTTAAATGTGCCAGATCAAAAAGATTTTCTCTTTCATTTAACATTGGATAAGCGGAGGGATCTTGAAATCCAATTCTGTTTTCCGCCGGTAATTGATTGAAAAGCGGGATCAAATATTCATACCTGTCTCCCAAACGCTGTGATAACATGATAATTAATTTGATATCATTTTGTTCACAATAATTAATAAGATCTGTCAGATTTTTTTCAATTGTTTTATTAGGGTTTACAGTAGCATTTTCGTACTTGTCGAATAAAAACTGACACCGTTTTGTGCGATAAGCAATAGTATCAGGAGTGCGTAATTCAGAATAACGCACTGCAAGATCTCCATCCGGATCATCTTTCATTTCCTGATCAAGAGAATAAAATCCTCTTTTGTCGGGTCCCAATGTTCTTTCATCTACATTCATACCGGTAGCTTGTTGAACCATTGCTGTTCCCATACCGACCATCAATGATTTTTCACAAAATGAGAAAGCATGTAATCCCGGAACACTTACTTTTTTAGTTATACCTTTTTCTGATTCCCAACTTGCCTTCATTACATCAAAAATGTTGTTGGGGGTATACCAAAATATCATTTCTTTTTTGTGAAGGTTATCAGCACCCATTTTAGTAAGCTCTGAAAGGTCGATAACTACATATTTCAAATTAGATTTATCATACTTAATTAAATTTTCAAGCATGTAAACCGATTGTGGAGTTCTGTTGGCCGGAATTCCGAAATTGTATGATTTTATATTTAATTCAGGTCGTTCTGCATTAACTATGGAATCGAACTCAACCGGATTAATATGTCTGTAGGTTGTACTTGCACCAATAAACAGCGTATTATATTGATCGCTGTTTTCAACATACGATTCATATTTTGAATTCAATCTGATATTACCCCAGGAAAATGGCATAGCAATGATAGCGATCTGACTTAACACCAGCACTATCAAAACCAATAACCCAAACCTAAGAAATAATTTTTTCATGTTTTAAAATTGGAAATAAATAAATACGGAATCTGTTGTTACTGCAAACCAGGATACCAAAACTGTGATCAGAACATAAAACCCCCATCTCAAATAAACCGGTTTTGCTGCAATTCTTTTTTCTATCGTTACATCTTTATTGGTATACAAATTATAATCAGTGTATAATAATATAGCTACGAAAAACAAGGCCAACCAAAATTCTATTACACTCGGTGTTGAACCTGCCGATGAACTTGAATTAATAAGTGCCCAGGTTGTATCAGGTTGATTAAAAATACTTTGAATAATGATCCATGATTCGTTGATGTTTCTGGAGCAGAAGAAAATATCCGGGATACATGTGAGATTAAATATCCAAAACATCAGCAAGAAATTGGTTAGCCACTTAGCCTTTGGCAAAAGTGTAGGCAAATTTATTTTAGGGAAATACCTATCCCATATTCTGGAAATTACAATAAATGATCCATGTACAAATCCGAACATAATGAATGTCCAGTTTGCTCCATGCCAGAATCCCATGATAGTTATTGCCGCCAAATTATTAAACAACATACGCGGAAACGAAACTTTACTTCCTCCCATTGGAATATAAATGTAATCACGCACCCATTGCGTAAGTGTAATATGCCATCGCTCCCAAAATTCTCTGATTGATTTTGCGAAATAAGGTGTTTTAAAATTTTCGCGAAGGTTATGGCCCATTATTCTCGAAGACCCAATTGCGATATCGCAATATCCTGAGAAATCGCAATATACCTGAATTGCAAATAACCATGTTGCAAGAATAATAGCAAATCCGCCATGATCGCCCGGTTGATTATAAACTTCTCTAACAAATATTGCAAGCCTGTCGGCAATTACAACCTTTTTAAAGAAACCATATAAAATTCTGATTAAACCTTGTTTTACCCGGTCGTAATCAAAATCAAAATTTTGTTTAAGTTGTGGGAGAAAATCCTCCTTCCGCTGAATTGGTCCTGCAACCAATTGAGGCCAATAAGCAACGAAGGTTGCAAAAAATCCGAAATTCTTTTCTGCTTTTGCTGTTCCCTTGTAAACATCAACAGTATAACTGATTGCCTGAAATGTATAAAAGGATAACCCTACAGGCAGCAGTAACTTGAATTCGGGTACATTGTAAAATATGTTGAGACTATCAAATACGACTCGTGTGGAGTCGCTAAAGAAATTAAAGTATTTAAATAAAAAGAGTACGGATAGATTCATCACAATACTCAATATCATCCAGGGTTTCCGTTTCTTTTTATCCTCGTGTTTCGACATTTGCAATCCGCACAAATAATCGATTGAGGTAGAGAGCACTATTAGGAAAGCATATTCTGCTTTCCAACACATGTAGAAATAATAACTTACAAACAACAACAACAACCATCTCCATTTATAAGGAATGGAGAAGTACAGGAAAATGACAACCGGTAAAAAAATTAAAAAATGTAATGAGTTAAAAACCATTTTCCGTCAAATTCTTTAATTACACCTCAGTGTCAAATTTTATTACTTTCTGTATCTATTAGCGATTGATTTCCTTTTTCCCTGTTATATTTTTCGATCACAAGTTGTTTTTGTTTACCTTCCTCTACAGAGTCGCGAATATACTTACGTACACCCAAACCAATGCTTGTAAGAAAAACACCCAATAAAAAACCAATGATCATGAACATTGTTGTCTGTTCTTTTTCTTTAATTGTAGAATATTTTGGTTGATCAATAATATCAACAAGCGGTGTTTTATTTTGAAGGTCGAATAATGCTAATTGCAATTGAGCGAATGTTGTTGAATATTCGGTAGTTACCAAACCTATATCGCGCAGTAGCCTGTTCTGTCCAAGGTATCCGGCAAATTTTACCTGGTAACTTGAATTATCCTGCAAATTTGCCAATAGATCTTCCTTTTGTTCTAAAAGGCGTCTCAGCGAATCCGATTTAATCTGCAAAAAATCAACTGTTATTTCTTCATTTTTAACCTGAGTACTAATATAATAAGCGGAACCTGCATATGCGAGGTAATCAGCCATAAAGTAGGAGAAATCTCTACTGAGTGAGGATATCTCCATTTGGTTCATGCCGAAATCTTCACTAAATTCAGTGATAATATCATTTTCGACAAATTCGTCATAAATTACTGTCAAACAACTGTCTTCCTTTCTTGTTAAAGAATCTAAACTTCCATGTTCTAATTTAAAATCTTTTACCTTTTTTTTCTTTGCCCATTTCGGGTACATTTCGATGTAGAAATTAGCAAGATAATCTTCCCGTGGAGGAACACCCTTCTTTACCGACAAAGTTCTTTTTTCCGTTAATGCCTGTTTTACAAGAGTTCTAGATTGCAACACTCCCAAAAACAATTCGTTGGTAAATTCCGTCCCAGTTGCAAGACCGATACCAAATGAACTGGCAAGTGAAGCCAAAGATGAAGTAGAGGTACCTTCAGTTCCTTTCACGGCAAAGTCTGCATGTGAAATATAACTTTCTTTTTTCCAAACAGAATAAAAGCGAAGTAGAATGGCAAGTAAAATTGCCACTATCAACACAACCCACCACTTTTTTAAAATATAACGGCGATACTCACCGAATTTGGTAAATAAATCACCAATATTTATCTCATCATTATAAGGACGATCGTACTGCATAACTTTTGTTTTCCCTTTTGCTTTATTGATTATTATCAGCGTTGTAACAAAACATAAATTGTTGCAAAACTCAAGATACCTGCACTAAATGTAGTTGCAAAAGTATTCCAATCGAATGGTTCCTTTGGTTCTTCCGTTCCTTCGATCTCAATCTTCTCTTCCGGTTTCTGAGGAACTACTATCTGACTACCTTTTACTTTTACTCTTGGATAGAAATGTAGGAATAGGAAATTATGTGTTCTATGCACATAACCGTTCGGTTCCACTACATAAGTTTCACTTCTTTTAGCATCATCATCGAAATTCTTTCCGTATTTTTTGATAAAATGACGTGCAGATCTGCCTTTTTCAAAAGGCACAACTACCGTTCCCGGATCGCCGATAAATGGATATTTAATTTCACCCTTTAATGCAACAAGATCACCCTGTTTAGGCACTGTAACGATATCACCTTCCCGCATTACATAATTATATTTTGATTCTGGGTTTTCCATTGCTTTTCCAAGAAACACCAAGGTGGAAGTAACATCCATTCTATTCATTGTTGCACCATCAGCATAAGCCCACTGGGTTAATCCACCGGCTCTTTCAATTACATCTGCCAAAGTTTCGGTGCGCGATAATAGTGTGTAAACTCCGGGATATTTAACCTCACCTAAAATGGTAATATTTTTTTGATATTCAAATTCAGGGGTTGTTCTTACATAAACCTGATCATAAGGTTGAAGCACGAAAGTATTTGCAGCATCATCAACATCCAGTACCTTATCTACAGAAACTGATTGCACAATTACTCTTGTAGGTTCATTTTGGCTGCTCGCATCACTAAAGTTTACAATTCGGGAAACCTCAATTTTATTATTTGCAGCCTCTACTTTTAATCCACCTGAATAATAAAGAAGATCTTTTAATGTCATTTGCTGATAGTATGGAAATGTTCCTGGCATTTTAACTGCACCGGCTATGGATACATTAAATGTTTCTCTGAATTCCTCTTTTGAAAAGATGTCGATCACATCAAATTTTGCCAATTTAAAATTGAATGGAGAATTTGAATTTGCTAATACTTCATCCAATTCGAAAGGAATATAAACATCATTCATTTTTGCATCCTTGCGTATTAAATAAGCGCGATCGGTATAAGCATCATAATTCAACCCTTTTGCTTTTTCAATCAGGTCAGAAATACGCATGTCAGCGGTAAGTTGATAATTACCCGGGAAACGACAAGATCCTTGGATAGTAACAATATTTTCAATTACTTCCGGTATTTTGGAAAACACTATTTTATCTCCATTCAGGAGTGGGAAATTTATTTTTTCTCTTTCTACGCTGTCAAGATTAAAATCGAGCACTACATTTTCGTTATTGATATATCGGAAAATGGATACATTGCGTTTGTAAGCAGTTGATTTTAATCCTCCTGCATAATAAATGAGTTCATTAAGATTTTCACCTGCTACTAATTCGTATTTTGTAGGTCGGTTTACTTCCCCTTCCACCTGCACAACTCTGCCAATACCGTTTACTACGATGTAGTCGTTTGCTTCGAGATATGCATCATCTGTTGAACCCGGATTCATCAGAAATTGATAAACATCCAAAGTTTTGATAACCCGGTTATTTCTTTTGATCTGAATATTTCTTACAGAACCAATATCTGTTACACCACCAGCTGCAACTAATGCATTGAAAGCGGTATTAAAGGAAGAAATATTATAAGAACCCGGATTTATTACTTCCCCAACGATATTTACTTTTATGCTTTTAGAATAGGTTAACGTAACATCAAATTTTGAGTTGGTAAGATCGAAAGCCGAGGCAAAACGCTGACGCAATAACTGTCTGGCAGCGCTGAAAGTAAGTCCTTTCAGATAAATTCTCCCAACCTCAATTGTGGTAATATATCCTTCCTCATTGATGGTAAAATTGGAATTATAATAGGCATAACCCCAAACTGCAATGGTGATCATATCCCCTTCGCCAAGGATATAATTGTCGCCCACCTTAGAATTTGGAACCTTTTCGAAGAGGTCGATTGATCCACTGCGGAAAAAATCCTGACCCCAAACAGGAGCAGGAGCAGCTGCGGCACCGGTTTCCTCTTCCACAGCTTCCTGTATGGCTGGATTTACGATGGTTCCTGAATTAGGTGCCAAGGTGTTGATCTGGCTATTTGCAGCATCTACAGCGCTTTGCTGTGCATCCTGAATCATTGTGGCAGAGCCCACGGCTGTTGAAGTGCCGGTAGTTTCCATGATTGCATCAATTTCAGTTTGGTCAAAGCCAAGAGACTCTAAGGTTCCCGAAGATACAGTCGGTACTACTGGCGTTTGAGCATTTAGTGTAAAAATGGAACTTGCAACCAATATGATCAAGCCCAACGAAGAAATCTTCTTCATACTTTTTTTAAAATTTCGTGCAAAGATATAGCTATTCGACCAATCAACCAGTACAGGTTGAAAAACAAATTTGACTTTCATGAATTTGAGTTGTGATTCTTAGACAACCTTCGAAAGACGACAATGCAGAGATACTGCGTTGCGTGATGGAAAAATTAAATTATAGGAAGAAATAGGCAAGCCCAAAGGTCAACTGATAGGTAACCCAAGCTCAGAAGAACCGTCATCGGCAACAAAAAACAATTTTCCTGAGGGGTCTTCGGCCATCAGGATCATTCCATTACTTTCAACCCCGCGCATTTTTCGGGGCGCAAGATTTACGAGTACAGTTACCTTTTTACCGGGCAGATCAACCGGATCAAAATGTTTTGCAATACCGGATACTATTATTCGCGTTTCAAATCCCAGATCTACTGATAATTTCAATAACTTATCGGCACCATCTATTTTTTCTGCACTTTTTATAATTCCGGTTCGCATATCTAATTTTGAAAAATCTTCAAATTGAATTGTTGATTTTATTGCAGGTCTTTCAGAAATATTTTTAACCACGTCATTTTTGATTTCAAGATGTTCATTTTTTGACAATCGAATTTCTTCCAATGCTGATAATTTTGCCTCAATTATTTCATCTTCTACTTTATCAAATAAATAAACTGCCTCTCCAATTTGTCCGTTTGTTTCTAATTTTGAATTTAAAAATTCAAACTCAAGCTCCTTATTAATTCCTAGAGTGTTAAATATTTTAATTGCAGTAAAAGGGAGAAATGGTTCACATAATATTCCTATATTCAACAAACTTTCAAGACAAATTCGGAGAACTCCGGCAGTTTTTTCGGAGTCGGCTTTTATTAATTTCCAGGGTTCATAATCTGTCAACAATTTATTGCCGAGACGAACAACATCCATCATGGCATTTAATGCATCTCTGAATCGATAATTTTCAAGTGATGGAACATATACTTCTTCTATTAATTGCTGAATGGCTTTTTTATAATTTATTATATATTCTTCCTTTAAGAGCAGGGTGTTTTCAGCAGGTATTTTTCCCTCAAAATATTTATGTGTTAAAACCAAAACGCGATTAGCATAGTTTCCTAATATCGCCACCAATTCGTTGTTATTCCTAGCCTGATAGTCCTTCCAGGTGAATTCACTGTCTTTGGTTTCGGGCATATTTGCACACAAAACATAGCGCAAAACATCCTCTTTACCGGGGAACTCTTCTAAATATTTATGCAATTGAATATTCCAGTTTCGCGAGGTGGACATTTTATCACCTTCCATATTCATAAATTCATTTGCAGGCACATTTGTGGGAATAATAAAATCACCATGACTCTTCAGAATACATGGAAATATCAAGCAGTGAAACACAATATTATCCTTCCCAATAAAATGTAACAATTTTGTTCCTTTATCCTTCCAATATGGCTCCCAATTTTTATTATTATCTATTGCCCATTGTTTTGTTGCACTAATATATCCTATCGGAGCATCAAGCCAAACATATAATACTTTTCCCTCTGCATTTTTTAATGGAACTTTTACTCCCCAATCAAGGTCTCTGGTAATAGACCTCGGATGTAATCCTTGTTTTAACCAACTGGAACATTGTCCTACAACATTTTTTTTCCAATCTTCCGTTCTACCTTCACCATCAATAATCCAACTTGAGAGCCAATCCTGATATTTATTTAATGGCAAATACCAATGCGTGGTTTTTCTTTTTATTGGTTTTTCATTACTCAATGAAGAAACCGGATCAATAAGATCGTCGGGCGAAAGTGAAGATCCGCATTTTTCACATTGATCGCCAAATGCATTTGGATTTGCACATACCGGACAAGTGCCAACTATATATCTGTCGGCCAGAAACTGTTGAAATTTTTCATCAAAATATTGTTCACTTTCCTTTTCTTCAAATACATTTTTATTGTATAAATTCAGAAAGAAATCGCTGGAAGTTTCGTGGTGAATTTTTGAGGAAGTGCGGTGATAAATATCAAAACTGATAGCTAATCCATGAAATGCATTTTTAATGATCTCATGGTATTTATCAATTATTGCCTGCGGGGTGGTATTTTCTTTTTTTGCCTGAATGGTAATAGCAGCGCCGTGTTCATCGCTTCCACAAACAAAAACTACATCTCGTTTTCTTCTGCGCAGATAACGCACATAAATATCCGCAGGCAGATAAGCTCCTGCTATATGGCCAATATGTAATGGCCCGTTTGCATAAGGCAGTGCTGATGTTATTAAATATCTTTCCGGTTGTTGCAAGTTTTTGTCAATTTTGAACTGCAAAATTAAAAATAATATGCTCAATCGTTTAGCTGTTAAGCAGGGAGATAAAATTGGAATACTTTCCACAGCCAGATGGATAGAAAGAAAGGAGTTGGAATTTGCCGATCAACTATTGCGTTCCTGGGGACTTATTCCCGTTTATGGAGAAACTATTTTTGCCAAAGATGGACAGTTCGCAGGTGATGACATGCTAAGAGCAAATAATCTTCAAACTTTTTTAGACGATCCTGATATCAGGGCCATCATTTGTGCCAGAGGAGGATATGGAACTATCAGGATAATGAATAAAATAGATTTTACCGGTTTTATGAATACGCCTAAATTTATTTGCGGATTTAGCGATATGACGGTATTATTCAGCCATATTACAGACAAACTTGGTATGCCGGTAATTCATTCGGGTATGCCTTTTACCTTCCCAAAAAACAGCACCGCTTCTTTAGAAACACTGAAAAATTGTTTGTTTGGAATAGCTCCTGAATATGATATTCCTGCAAATTCAAATAATATTTTAGGAGAAACCAGCGGAGTATTGATAGGCGGAAATTTATCAATTTTATATTCACTGTTGGGAACAAAATTTGGTTTTTCTTCAGCAGGTAAAATATTATTTATTGAAGATATTGATGAATACCTCTACCATATAGATCGAATGATGTGGAGCTTAAAACTCGCGGGTAAATTAGAAAACATTATAGGGTTGGTGATTGGTGGCATGACTGATCTGAAAGACAATCAGGTACCCTTCGGCATATCTGCAGAAACTATAATTCTGGAGCAGGTAAAAGAATTAAATATTCCTGTTTGTTTCGGATTTCCTGTCGGACATCAGGATGATAATCGCGCACTATATTTAGGAAGGGAAATACATTTAAAAACAGATTCGGAAAAGAGTAGTTTAATATATCTCTGAAATGATTTAAATAAAATCTATCAAATAAAAAAACCGGTTATTAAGCCGGTTTTTTTATTTTTTATTCCACTTTAGAAGTGAACGGATATTTATTTCCACCATAGGATTTAAGATCACAGGTAATTCTACCGACACGCAATTCTGATTCAATTCTCACCGGGATCCTGTTATCATCATCTGTTAACCACAATGTCATTCCTTCTCCTTCTTTAAATATTTCACCTTCTTGGAGCAAAGGTTTTAATTTAATACAATTAAATTTTCCCAATTTGGTTTCATAAACTTCTTTACCATCATAACGAACATACATATCGTATTCCTCATCATCAATTGCCATTTTTACATGTATTTTATCTCCTGTTTTTGCATTTGAAAGGTCTAAAGTTCTCATCCAATAAAAAGTGGAAAGCAGATCAACACCACATGGATCAACATTCAAAATTGTTTTTGTTACTTTTTTTCCTTTGCGGTTATCCTGATAAGAATAAATGATATTGTTTTCTCTGTCCCAGTCATAGGAACGATAGAAGGTATAACCTCCTTCATATACATCGCGACTGAATTTATACGACTGCAAGGTTACGCTGTTCATCCAGGTGTCTGCTTTATCGCGAACTTTGAATAACCAATCAAATGATTTATAACTATTGGCTTCCCCGGCTGCGTGTAATACAGAAATACCATTATAAGTTTCACTGGTAAGCTTAAAATAAACTTCACCCCCACTTAACCAAACAGCACCCCAGTTGTAATATACTTTGTATGTTAATGATTCACCTGATTGAAATGCCATGTGCGGAATTTCACAAGTTTCAGAAACCGGTGCTGATGCAGTTGGGAAATTATTTTCTTTATTATCAGAAAATAAAGTTCCAAGAGAAAGCGATGCAAATAATAATGGTTTGATCATGATTGTTTGTTTTTAAAAAAATTATATTTAAAAATAAATATATAACCTAATGTTGCCGGCACTATCAGATTAAGTATCCAAATGCTGGAAGTTGCAGCCAGTGTTGTTCCCACATTCACATCATAATTTGAAAAAATGAGTGTCGCAATCGGCAATCTTGTTAACAGATCTACTATCGCAAAACTTGGAACCACTGTTTGTGCCAGGTAAATAACTCCTATTGCAACTATTCCGTCAAAAACACTTATCTCTGCACCAAACAATCTAAGAAAAATCAAATACTGTGCCGCGTAAACAGCGTAACGCAATATGGATAACAGTAAAAGGGCTGTAACATCTCTTGAATGATATCTTTTAAGCACTTCGGTATAAGGGTAAATTCTTTTCAGGAATCTGTTTCTTTTAAAAACCTGGATCACAACATCCAGATTATAATAGGCAAGCAATAACAATATTATAGTTATGGAACTTATCAAAATAATGGAAAAAAACAGAAAAGAGGCTATATGCTCCACTTTATGGAGATAGATGATCATACTTATTATCCCTGCTATGATTGTTGCTAAATTCTGGCTAAAACTGCCGATCAGAGAAACGATCACAGCCGGAATACGAAATTTTCTAGGCACATACAAAATTCTGCCTCCAAATTCACCCACCCGGTTTGGTGTAAACAAACCCAATGTAACTCCGGTCCAAACGGCCTTAAAAGTTCTTATGAATCGAATGGGATTTAACTTTTGTATAAGCAATTTCCATTTATAAGCCTCAATACCCCAATTCAGGAACATCAAAAGCAGTAAAATAAAAAGTATGAAAAAAGTATTGCCGCCGGTTCGGTCTTGAAGGAGCTGTGGAATTTGAAGAACATCCTCATTCTGATATAATTGTTTATAAAGTGCAAAAGCCAATAAAAGTAAAACAGCTACTTTTATAGCCAGAGACCAGAGTAGGGATTTATTCGTTTTATTTTTCAATGTGCTTCAAGTAATGTCAGAAAAAAATCCACAGCAAATAATAATGGGTGTTGACCCGGGAACAAATATATTGGGTTATAGTATTATTTGTGCCGATAAAAATACTATCAAAATATTAATAAATGGTGTTATACAGTTAAAAAAGACGGATGATCATTTCATTCGTTTAGGAATTATATACGAAAAACTCACAGCTTATATAAAAGAATATAAACCTATGGCATTAGCAATTGAAGCCCCTTTCTTTGGAAAAAATGTGCAATCCATGTTGAAGCTGGGTCGTGCTCAGGGTGCTGCGATAATTGCGGGCGTAAATAATAATGTTCCTGTTATTGAATATAGTCCTCGACGTATAAAACAATCAATTACAGGAAAAGGAAATGCGTCTAAAGAACAGGTTGCTAAAATGTTGGAAAGCACTTTAAAAATTATTGAAATGCCTAAATATTTTGACGCAACAGATGCATTAGCAGTGGCAGTTTGTCATTTTAATTCAGGAAAAAAAATCTCTCCTAAAGGGAAACAATTTAATGGTTGGGCAGATTATATTACAGCAAATCCGGGGAAAGTAAAAACATAACAGCATAAATTTCTGATAAAAGTTCTATTTA
>CAZXBG010000020.1:0-34908 GCA_964638865.1 uncultured Chitinophagales bacterium
TTTGGGTTCAATTGGCTAATTTGCTATTTAGTTTATTTTTTCTTTTTAAACATTTGTAGCATTCTATTGGTTACTACAAATCCACCCACAACATTTAATGTGCCGAGTACAACTGCTAAAAATCCAAGAACAATTGCCAGATAATTATCCGATTCGGCGTGTCCCATCACAATTATGGAACCAATTATTACAACGCCATGAATTGCATTTGCACCACTCATTAATGGAGTATGTAAAATTGCAGGAACATTACTAATTAATTCAACGCCTAAAAATGCGGCAAGCAGTAGAATATAAATAATATCCCAAGTGTCGAGCGCGGTTAAAAATGCTCCAATGGTATCAACTGTATTTAATAAAATCATTTCTTTCATATTATAAAATATTTAAAGTATTCACATTACATTTATCAATTTCGCTAAATAGTAAATTTTGCGAAACGCAGAATTTTGAGCCGAATAAACAAATAAAATAAAAAATTATTTTTTTCATTTTAAATTTTTTCAGGATACCGGTTGAGTCATTACAGATTTAACGCGCTCATTTTTTATTTCGCCGTTATGTGCAATACAGGTGCCGGTAACGAGATCGTCGTCAAAGTTTAAATTAATATTTCCTTCCTTGTCGATAATGAGTTTAATATAGTTAAGAATATTTTTTCCAAACATTTTACTCGCATCATAAGGCATTGTTGCCTGTAGATTACTGTCGCCAATTATAGTAACTCCATTTACATTTATCGTTTTGCCATTTTCCGTTAATTCGCAATTTCCTCCGGTGGATGCCGCAAGATCTACAATAACAGAACCCGGTTTCATTTGCATTACCGTTTCTTTCTGCAATAAAATTGGCGCTTTGCGTCCGGGAATTTGTGCAGTGCATATTACTACATCCGCTTTTGCTGCATGTTCCTGTACTTTTTGTTGCTGACGTTTTTTAAAGGCTTCACTTTGTTCAACCGCATATCCACCCGCACCTTTATCCTCTGTGGCACCTTCTACTTCTATAAATTTTGCTCCTAAGGAAAGCACTTCCTCTTTTGCAGCAGTTCTAACATCACTCGCTTCAACAACAGCACCTAGCCTTTTTGCGGTTGCAATGGCTTGCAATCCTGCAACTCCTGCTCCCAAAACCACAATTTTGGCCGGAGTAATGGTTCCTGCTGCAGTCATAAACATTGGAAAGAACTTCGGCAGCGTGGTTGCGGCCATCAGAACTGCCTTATAACCGGCTACAGTTGCCATGCTTGACAATATATCCATTGCCTGGGCTCTTGTAGTTCTTGGAATTACGTCGAGGCTGAAGGCTGATACGCCGGCATTAAGGCAATTGGTAACAAAATTTTTATTCACTAAAGGGTTGAAACCTCCAATTAGCACCTTTCCCCTCACACCCATTAACTCACTGCTTTCGAGCGGATGGATCATGATCAGAATGTCGCTTTCTGATAAAACGGATTGCCTGGAGGCCATCACAGCACCTTTTGCGATATAATCGGAATCCGGATAGCTAGCATTGGCGCCTGCAGTGGTTTCCACTAATATTTTTTGTGCCTTTAAGGCCAGTAAGGAGGAGATATGCTCAGGCGTAATTGCTACGCGTTTATCGGCTGAACCTTCTCCCAAAATTCCTATTATCATGAATTTTGGTTTTGGAAGGCGCAAATATCCGAAATTATTCCCGTTCAAACTATCCGATTCTCCTAAAAACCGCCATAAAGTGAATTCAGTTGTCTTTGAAACTAAATCATCCTAGAAAAAATCAGCTTTTAACACTAGCATAATTACATTACTGCAATTGAACTTTGAAATAGCTACCGGTCAGTTGCCTTGCGGTAAGGTAGAAGAAAATGGAAAATTATTAAAGGATATGACTGTTGTGATTCGGGTATCGAATCTTGATGAAGATATTACTAAAAATCAAATTAAAACATTATATAAATTTCTATTTGAACCAGCTCTCCAGAAAATTAATTTAACCCGTTTCATTCTTTAAGCCCATCGAACCAAATTCTTGCAAAAATAAAACAAGGTTCAGCACAATCTGTATGTGATGCCGAAGCTGAGGGCTGATATAGTGTGCTTGAAGTGCAGCCGTTGTTTATAAAAATTTCCTGGGCATTAATTGCACTCTGATAATTTACCAGTTCATCAGCCGTACAATAATACATCATTAAAGGAATTTCCGGTTTCCAGCCTGTTAGGTCGTTGTCGCGAAGTGCAATTCGAAAAGGATTATTTTCATTATTTAAAAAATCTTCCAATACTTCCGGTTTAATAATATTTTTTGGAACAGCAGGCATAATTGCATCCACTTCCCAACTCTCATGTTCCCCATCAAATAATGGAGGTAAGGTTTGATCATATGGTGGAATTAAATAATCGGAAGGACTATCATACATTTTATATACCTCGTTATACGCAAACATTAAATAAGGTAAATAAAAAGGAGCTCCGTAAGGATCGTCGCTCAATACATAATCAGTTTGTGCGCCACTCATATCGTAAGGGCCGCTCATTGGTGCGCTCGCAGTTATGGTAAATTCATCGCCATGATATAATTGTATTTCGCGTGTAGTTGCCATAGCCGCATGACCACCTTGTGAATATCCGAAAATAAAAAGCTGATCATTAAACAAAACATTTTTTTCTGCAGATAATGTTTTTGCTGCACGCAAAAGATCTACACTTGCTGTGGCTTCCGTTTTAGCATGACAATACAAATGTCGTCCGGGTGAATCACCCATTCCTAAATAATCAGGAAGGCTCATGATATATCCGGAACAGGCATAAATAATTCCCAAAATAAGTTCATCACTTTCGTAGGATGGAACGTCGAATCTTTTTAATACAGTTCCGTGTGCATAAATGCAATTTGGAAATGCAGTGGAACCTGTAACCGGTAAAACTACAGCACCTGATGCCTGTGTCTCATTTCCAAATGCATCTATAGTTTTATAAATTACACGATAAATTTCTATGGGATAATCATTCGGATAAGTGAGAAGATCAGGGTCGTAAGCTGCTAAAACCGAATCGGTTTGTTCTATGCTGTATGCGTGTAAAAGTTGGGAAGAAATTATTTCCCCTCTGAAATCATCTGTCTCTGTAATTGCAGCATCATATTTACAGGATGAAATTAGAATTGACAAAATAATTATCGATAAAATGGAAACAGATCTACGGGTTAAAACGCGCATGGGTCAGATATTTAGGTCGAATAAAGATATACATTTTTTTGGATGCCCGGATTTAGGGGGAAATTTTGAGTTATTTGGCAGTTTTTCCACACCTGTGGCGACAGGTTGACGTTTTGTGAAGGTGTAAACAGCCAATCTGTCGCACTTTTAGGTGTTTCTAAATGAAGTATATTTATTGCACACTATAAACGAAGATAACTCAATACAAGATTATGAATTTACAAAATCTTACCATAAAAAGCCAGGAACTGATACAACAAGCGCAGCAATTGGCTATACAATCAGATCACCAACAGATTACTAACGATCACATTTTAAAATCTATGATAGGTAGTGACGATGAAGTGATCGGGTATTTATTAAAAAAATTAAATGTCAATGTCAATTATCTTGAACAAAAGATAGATGAACAATTGGCGAAATTACCTAGGGTAGAAAGTAAAGGTGGCGAATATTTATCGCGGGATGCAAATGTTACCATTGCAAAATCGCAAAATTATCTTAAAGAATTCAATGATGAATTTGTTTCTGTTGAACATTTATTATTAGGGATACTTTCGAGTAATGATGATGTAAGTAAATTATTAAAATCGCAAGGTGTTACGGAAAAGGATCTTAAATCTGCAATAAAAGAATTGCGAAAAGGAAGTACCATGAATTCGCAATCTGGCGAAAATCAGCTCAACGCATTAAATAAATATGCGGTTAATTTAAATGAACGCGCAAAATCGGGAAAATTAGATCCTGTAATTGGTCGCGATGAAGAAATACGAAGAGTGCTGCATATTCTTTCCCGCAGAACAAAAAATAATCCCATACTGGTTGGTGATCCGGGTGTGGGAAAAACTGCAATTGCAGAAGGTATTGCGCACAGAATTGTGAATGGGGATGTACCGGAAAATCTCAAATCAAAAATTATATATTCTCTCGATATGGGTTCTTTAATTGCGGGTGCAAAATACAAAGGTGAATTTGAAGAAAGGTTAAAAGCGGTTGTAAAAGAAGTTATTCAGAGCGAAGGGCAATTTATTTTATTTATTGATGAGATACATACCCTTGTTGGTGCCGGTGCAAGCGAAGGCGCAATGGATGCTGCTAATATTCTAAAACCCGCATTGGCAAGAGGGGAATTAAGAGCAGTAGGGGCTACAACTCTTAGTGAGTATCAAAAATATTTTGAAAAAGACAAGGCACTCGAACGTCGTTTCCAAAAAGTTATGGTTGATGAACCGAGTATTGAAGATAGTATTTCCATTTTGCGGGGATTAAAGGAGCGATACGAAAATTATCATAAAGTGCAAATTAAAGATGCCGCCATTATTGCTGCGGTGGAATTGAGTTCACGTTATATTTCCGACAGAAAATTGCCGGACAAAGCCATTGATTTAATTGATGAGTCTGCAGCAAAATTGCGTTTGGAAATGAATTCGGTTCCGGAAGAACTGGATGAAGTAGAAAGAAAAATCCGCCAACTCGAAATTGAACGCGAAGCAATTAAACGCGAAAAAGATGAAAAAAAATTAGGAGAACTCAACAAAGATATTTCGGAACTTTCAGAAACACGTAATGCAATTAAAGCAAAATGGCAGCAGGAAAAAGAATTAGTAGATAAATTGCAACAGAAGAAATCGGATATTGAACAATTCAAATTACAGGCAGAACAATTTGAACGCGAGGGGAATTATGGTAAAGTGGCAGAGTTGCGTTATGGAAAAATTAAAGAAGCAGAAATTGAACTGCTAAATTTTGAAACAGAATTAAAACAATTGGATGCAACAAAAAGATTAATGAAAGAGGAAGTGGATGCTGAAGATATTGCAGAAATTGTTGCGAAGTGGACGGGTATTCCTGTAACAAAAATGTTGGAAAGCGACCGCATGAAATTGTTGAAGCTAGAAGATGAATTACACAAACGTGTAGTTGGTCAGGATGAAGCAATAGTAGCAGTTTCCGATGCAATAAGAAGAAGTAGAGCAGGTTTGCATGACCCACATAAACCGATAGGGTCCTTTATTTTTTTAGGTACAACCGGTGTTGGAAAAACTGAATTGGCAAAAGCAATTTCTTCGTATTTATTTAACGATGAACATGCCATGACACGCATCGACATGAGCGAATATCAGGAACGCCATAGCGTAAGCAGATTAATTGGCGCTCCTCCGGGATATGTTGGTTATGATGAAGGCGGACAGTTAACAGAAGCAGTTCGCAGAAAACCATATTCTGTTATTTTATTGGATGAAATTGAAAAAGCGCATCCGGATGTATTTAATATTTTATTACAGGTTTTGGATGATGGAAGATTAACGGATAATAAAGGCAGAACTGTTGATTTTAAAAACAGTATCATCATTATGACAAGTAATATTGGTTCACATATAATTCAAGAACGATTTGAGGGTGTTACCGAAAATAATTTACTTGCAGTTACCGAAACAACAAAAATTGAAGTGATGGAACTTCTGCGCAAAACAATTCGCCCCGAATTTTTAAACCGCATTGATGAGGTTATCATGTTCAAACCTTTATTGCGACATGAAATAAAAGGTATTGTAGAAATTCAATTAAATGGATTAACAGCAATGCTCGCAGAACGTGATATTAAAATAACTTTTTCGGATGCGGTAGTTAACTGGCTAGCAGAGGAAGGTTTCGACCCTCAATTTGGAGCCAGACCACTCAAACGCGTTATCCAAAAAGAGATCGTGAATGAGTTATCAAAAAAGATTTTGTCGGGTGAGGTGAAAAGTGAAGATACCATAGGTGTGGATGAGAAGGGTGGGGATGTTGTGTTTGGGAATGAATAATTTTTTGCCTGAACCTCCGGAAATGATAATTCTATTGAGAGAAGTGAAATCTTTAGGTGTGACGCGTGAAGGATTGTAGCGGAAACCCCACAGCCGACCAAAGGAGGCGAGGAGTTGGAGCGAAAAGCCTGACCCGCAGGGACACGCCCAAATAATTTAAAAGTTTTTCACAAAATACTTTTCAACCAACCTTTTTCTATAACTAAATATTCTTCCTTACCTTTACACCACAAAAACCACCAAAAATGGATCATACTGAAAAACCTAAGTATAAAGTTAAAGTGAACATGAAATGGCTCTTATTAGGCCTCGTGTTTAGTGCTGCAACAGTTTTGATGATCATTTTCATGAGCCAGTTCTTCTGGATTATGTTGCCTTTTGCCTTTACTTTTCTGGCGCTTTCTATAGACGCTTTATAACTGCGAAAACTTTTTTAACAAGGGTGAAAGCGGATCGTTTTCACCCTTTTTTATTTAAATAAACTAAAACGGATGAAATTATTATTCTCCTTTCTGATTTTGTTCTCCTTTACCCAAACCTTTGCCCAACCGGCTCCGGAATGGTTTAACTACCCCGGCACACCCACTGCAGGGCGTTTCGACGATATTTTTTTTATAAACGACTCCACCGGATGGGCGGTGAGCAGCGATGGAGAGATTTTTAAAACCATAAATACCGGGGAAAACTGGATTCTTAAACATACCAGTCCGGATTATTTCAGATCTGTGGAATTTTTTGATGAAAATGTTGGATTTGCCGGGTCTCTTTATGGAAGATTGTATAAAACAGAGGATGGAGGAGAAAATTGGGAGGATATATCAGCCCTGATTCCTGTTTCTTTTGATGGTATTTGCGGAATGAGTGCCGCCGACGATACTACAATTTATATATGTGGTGTATGGAGTAATCCGGCTTATATTTTTAAAAGCAGCGACAGAGGAGAAACCTGGGAATTTATTAATATGAGTTCTTATGCATATTCTCTCGTTGATATTAAATTTACCGATGCAGAACATGGTTTTGTATCTGGTCAAAGCACTAATCTTGATGAGGGCGGTATTATTTTATACACCGAAAATGGCGGAACAGATTGGGAGGTGAAAAAATTAACAGGTCACCCGAATGATTATGTTTGGAAAATACAGTTACTCGATTCCCTGAATGCTTTTGGTGCTGTTGCCGATGTTGCGGGGGGATTTGAAACGAGGTTTTTAAAATCTGTTGACGCCGGCATGAACTGGGAAGTAAAAACCGTGAGTGCAACCTACCATTATGTGGAAATGTGCGGATTTATTAATGCAGATACCGGATGGACCGGTTCGTATGATGTGATGGAAACCTTTGATGGAGGGGAAACCTGGCATATCAATAATTTCGGTTATAACATGAACCGATTTTTTCGGTTAAATAATAACCTCGCATTTTCTTCCGGCGAATCTATTTATGTTTATACAGATACAAGTTATGTTGCCCCAATTGACACCACCGAAGAGGATACCACAGAAGTAATAATTCAAAATATTTTCGATCCTATACATGCATTATTTAATATCACCCCAAATCCATCAAAAAATTTTATTACCGTTAAATATACCATCGACCGAAATACTACAATTGATTTAAATATTTTTGATATGCAAGGACATTTAATACATCGTTTGTATCATGGAAAAATAAATGCCGACACCTACACCCAAAACTGGGTACATCAATTACAAGCCGGTGAATATATTATTACATTACATAGTAATGAGGGATTGTTGTGGGAGAAGTTTGTTGTGGTGGAGTAGGGGGATGTTTTTTTACTTTTGAAGAATTAATTTTTTTCTATAAAAAGGATTTGATTGTTGGAAAGGTTGGTAAATTAGTGATTGAAACACGATTAAACCATCATTTATTGGATAATAAGCACAAAAGGATTCAAAGTCATTTAGACGATTTGAATATTTAAAATAAAGGGTAAATTTGGTATGGTTAACTGCTCTATTTCTGCTTTAAAGGTGGGATTGGGTAAGTTTGGGGGGGGGCTTCTCCGATAAGAAGTTAGCGAAAATTTTGACTTATATGACGATTTGTAAGAAAATATATAGGAAAGCTTTTTGGACTTCAATTATCATTTTAAGTGCGTACTACTTGTACCGAGCTATACTTTTTAGATTTTACAAAGAGGGAATCGGACAAACCTTTTGGGATAAACAATTCTTTTTTATTTTTCATTTACTAACTGCAATACTTCCTTTAATGTTGGGACCTATTCAATTCTGGAACTGGTTTCGTAACCGATATACAAATTGGCACAGGCTATTAGGTAAAATTTATATTGTAGGTAGTTTGTTAGGTGGTATTTCGGCTTTTGTACTTGGTGTTTTACAACCTTACGAAGGATCAATTGTTCCAGTTGTAATTCTATCTCTTTTATGGCTATTCATGACTATTGCAGCCTGGGTAACCATCAGAAATAAAAATATTAAAGCTCATCGTCTTTTTATGATTCGCAGCTATACGCTTGCCTTGTCCTTTGTTTGGCTTCGTATTTTGGGAGATTTAGTTTACAAACAGAACTTATTATTTTTTATAAAGAGCGAAGAATTAAAAGATACCACTTATGAATGGATGAGTTGGGTATTGCCCCTTTTACTAGTAGAGTTATTTATTTCATGGATACCGTTAATGAAACATAAAAACAACATCCGCTAACATATAAAGATTAAACGCAGCTTCGCATCTCACGAAGGTTCGATATAATTTTGTGTTGAAAGAAGTTTCAATAGCCCGCGAGTAAAAAAAATGGATGTATGGGGTTTGAATAGTTTTGATGTAGTATACTGTAAGCAATACTGCAGGAGATAATACTTATTTTTTATCTCAGTTGTTTTCCAAGAGATAAAAAAATATTTTTTATGTGTATTTATTTTGTTTTTTAAGGAGATAATTGCTGTTTTTTTATTGCAGGGGCAATAGTTTAGCTGTTCGCGTTTGCAGCGATCAATTTTAATTTGGATTGCTTTTAATTAACTTTATTTTTTGCGAAATAAATCCCGGTGGTGCATTTGCTTCAAAAGAAAGTATGCGTATCATCCGTCCTGTTTTACAGCAAGGACAAGCACCAACATCGTAACCCAATTTATCTTTTGTTATTGTTTTCCATGTTCAGGGTCTTTTGCAAGTTGATTGTGTGTGTGGCTACAACCAGCTTGTGCTTTTGATCCACTGCAGTTTGCACATTATAACATACTTCCACAACTTGTTCTTGCACCAAAAAAGCTACCCGACAAGCTGCCGTATGCGTTAGTCACATCAATAGCCTCTGTCACCTATGTCAACAAGGTCGCTGCTTAATAATTCTGCTTCCTATAAAAACAATACAAATAATTTAAATGTACTTTGTAGTGCAGCACTATTTTCTTTTCTAAAATCAGCAATACCTTGATAATTGGGTGCCAGGCTGCTACACAACCATTGTAATTCAGTATTACGCAAACATTCTTGTTCCAATTTTCTGCTGCTGCGCAATCCGTTTAAATAGCCATATAAATAAATTTTGAGAAAAAGTTTTGATTCAAATTGCGGTCTTCCTTCCGTTTTAAAATCCGGAACAATAAATTTTAATTTCTCTAACTCCAAATGTTCTACAAAGGCATCCACAAAACGAACAGGATTCTCCACCTTTATTTTATCATCAAGACTCCCAAAGGTTATCTGTTGTCGGTTTTGAGGAGTCAAGTTTTGTGATGGAAGACAGTTTTCGTATCCGAAATCGCCAACTTATTTTAGCTGCCAAACATTATAAGATTTGCTCTCTAGACTTCACTTCGTTTTGATTCCTCAAAGATTTTACCAAATTTTGATTAAATTTGATAATAGAAATACTATTGTAAAACTAATAAATGAAATCTCCGAAATTTAATTTAATTCAATACTCTGCTATTTCAGCCTGTTTCTTGGCATTACATCAAAATGCCAAGGGGCAGGCTATTTTTACCGATATTGATCCTGATATTTCCATACAATATAACGGACAAACTGTCGGAATTGACATGGACAATAATGGAACATTTGATTTTGCTTTTTTGAAAACATCAGGCAGTTATGCTTATGCAACAACTTATTTTACCTTTCTGTTATTTGGCCATCGAATTTGGGCGGGGCCGGAAATTATCGAAAATGAAATTGCCGGTGAAATGGTGACACATGGAGCCGGATATGGAACAACTTATTTTCCATATGCATTAAATTTTGGAGAAGCAATTAATGAAGATTTAAGTTTTCAATATTGGGGTTTTCAAGTGATGGGTTCTGGGTTCTATGAAAGTGATGGAGATTGGAATAATAAATTGGGTAAATGGAGCCCCGACATAGATAGTGTCTTTCTTGGCGTGCGGTTTTTTACAAATGATGAATGTTTACATTATGGTTGGATTCGATGTACTACCACTGACTCAACAAAACGCCTAATCATTCATGATGATGCATATGAAAATAAGTGTGATGTGGGCATTATTGCTGGAGACATCATCGGTGACACTACCGGTGTTAACATTTTGAATACAAATTTAATACTGGCTGACATTTTTAGTTTTGGTAAAACAATTAATATCAAAACAAAAGATGTTAATATTTTTCTAAATATTTTTGATTTGAATGGAAACCAATTAGTCAACACAAAAATCACAAATAATTTGACAATGATAGATATGGATGTTTATTCAAAAGGCGTATATGTTGTGAAATTAAATAATGCAGCGGGGCAAATGGGAAAAAGGGTTTTTATTGAATAGCAAATGTTAAAATTAATACTCGCCCGTAAACCACAGGTTATAACAAAAGCTTTGCAAAATGGCGACGTGAATCATTTGAATTAAACTTTGTTATATCAAATGTTTCCCGAGTAAAATCATATAATTTAAGTGAAATACCAACAGGTATTTATTTTGTAAAGTTTGAAAATGATAAATATATTTTAACAAAAAAGATAGTAATAGTAAAATAAACAATCATGCGGAGAATACTTTTTTATTTGTTGAAATATGTGAAATATAAAATTATTATTAAACTATCACCTGTTATATCCATTTTTTTAATTGTATTCTTCAACCAAACCACAGCATTACCACAAAATGCAGATAATGCTGTGGTTTTTGCAATTGCACCTGGTATTTCAACAACGTTAGACTCAAAGCCCTCAGATTTCGATAATAATTATTTTTATACTCTTTCACCACATTTGGGCGTAACAATAGAGTTACTATATCAGCAGGTATTAAACAAACTAATAAGTTTAAATTCCGGCTTTGGCTTAAGTTTTAATAATTATGAGTTCTATCATTATAATTTTAATTCCGCATATAATGATGAAATGGAAAGCAAAGAAATTGCAAGTATGGCGTATAAAATTCCTTTATTTGTAAAATACAAATTGCAAATTCCTCGCTTGAAATGGGATTTGTTTTCAACTTTCGGTTCAGAAATTATCGTTATCCATGCTTATGGAGAATCAATTCATTTTGGTGGTGGGTCATACGGAGGGGGTGGTAACATAGATTCAACTATTTACGCAGAATATGAATCATATTCTCCAAATGCAAATTTGCGTTTAGGAGTTGAAGTGAATAATTTATTTGATACCCGAAATTTAAACCTTAATGCTACCTTGGCCTATCAACTACTTCCCTATGGTCAAATTAGCGTAACAAATACTGTTTATGAATCTGGTTCTGAAAGAGTTTACAAAGGAACCCTATTCCCCAAATTAATAACTTTTTATTTTGGAATTCATATTCCCGTTTTTACTGACATTTAGATTAGGCATTAATCATTTAAAAATAAGCAAACATTCGCATATCCTATAACAAAAGCTTTGTAAAATGGCAGCGTGAATCCAATATCTGAAATTTAGATTTCGATTTGAAAATTTTACCAACCATACACTATTTCGTTTCGAATATCGCCACTTCGCTTCTTAAAGCTTCTAAACGTTTGCGGTCATTCCCCATTTTTCTACAAGAAACTATTTTCTTTACCTTTCAAATTAATAAAAAAATGATTATTTTTGAATGATTAACCATAAAAGTAAAACATTGATTTTCAACAATCTAGAAAAACGCTGGTCAGAATTGTAAAACGAAATTCAAAAAACATTAAAATTAAAATATGGACAAGATAATTTCAGGCAAAGTAGTAGAACTTATGGGCTGCAAATCGTTGGTAATAAGTGTAGAAAACCGACCGTTATGCACTTTTAAATTAACAAGATAAAAGGAGAGCAATTATATGATGAAAAATGAAATATTGAAATACGTTTCAAAATATATTCCCATTACTACGGACTTGGAAAAGGCAATATTGGAAAGTGCAGCAATAAAGATTTTTCCAAAAGGAACTCTTTTGCTAAAAGAGGGTAATTTTTCAAACGAATGCTATTTCATTTTAAAAGGATGCATAAGAGTTTTTTTTATAAAAGAGGGCGAAGAAAAAACCACAGAATTTTATACTGAAGGGCAAGCTGCTATTGCATCGTGCTATTCCAAAAAAACACCTTCTCAACAATACTTAGAATGTATTGAAGAAACAGTTGCAAGTGTAGGCAATCCTGAGTTGGAAGCAGAAATGTTTCAAAAGTATCCTCAGTCAGAATCCGCAACTCGAGTAATGACAGAAATAGTAATGGTTAGTTCGCAGGATAAATTAGCCGAGTTTAAAATGTCGTCTCCAGAAGAACGATACTTAGCTTTGCTAAAAGATAGACCTGAGTTGATACAAAGAGTACCCCAACATCAAATAGCCAGTTATTTAGGCATTACACCAGAATCTTTAAGTCGTATTCGTAAAAGAACAATGAGCAAAATATAATGCTTACATAAATTTTAATTCCCAAATCATTTCTTATCTTAAGTCAATGAGTTAGGGTTCATTGAGCTGTACTTTTGTGGCAAATAATTTTTGTTTCACTTTAAATTACAGAACTATGAATTTTAAGAAAATTGCGCT
The DNA here is from genome assembly GCA_964638865.1 of uncultured Chitinophagales bacterium. Taxonomy (GTDB): domain Bacteria; phylum Bacteroidota; class Bacteroidia; order Chitinophagales; family BACL12; genus UBA7236. The sequence continues at coordinate 12,994 of CAZXBG010000020.1, forward strand.
CGTACTAATTTTGACCATATACATTACACAGGTTTTTTGTCAAAATGCAACTATGCCAGACACAGATAATATCAAAAAAGAGAAACCCTTTTACAGATTTTTTATTAGAAGCCCGTATCTAACATTCACTAATTTCGGAGACGAAAAAACGAATACACACCATTATGAGTTTCATTTTGGATATACACTTACTGATAAAGACAAGATTGGTATCAAAGTATCTACATGGAAACTATTTGCACCTTTAGGAATACCAATATGGGATCCTCTATTTCTAAACGAAAGTGAATTTTACCCGGGAAGGCTACAAGAAAGTGGTATAGGTATTATATATCAACGTATGCTTTGGAAAGGCTTATACGCTTCGGTGGAAGTGATGCCATTGAAACAAACATTTTTAGATTTAAATAATAATAAAATAGGGGAAGGACTTCGGTTATATACTAGCTATCATTTAGGCTATCATATATTGTTATTTAAAAACAGGCTTTTCATAGAACCACAAATTCATTGTAATTATTGGCCAATTGAATCCAAAGGACTTCAAAGTTTTACAGAAAAGGATGACAAATGGAGTAATTATTTTCTTTTTGAACCCAATTTATATATTGGTATAAATTTCTAAATAGGTTTTTGTATCTAAAAACAAATTAAATTATGTCAGAAAACAAAAAACGAAATGTCGGAAATGACATTAGTATTGGAGCAGCATTGGGACTTGTATTTGGAATGATTTACGGCAATAAAACCGGTAACGTTTCACAAAGTATTGCTGTGGGACTTGCAATTGGAGCTGCAATCGGAGCAATGTTTGACTTTGCGAGGGGAAAAGAATAGTTACAAACCACTAACAATGGTGACCGCTACACAACCTTTATATTTTAACCGAAACTTCTCAAAAACACCTAAGCCTGTTTGTTTTAATGCGTTTCCTAAGTTGCTAATAATTTTCAGTTTAACCTTTACTAAAAATTGTAGTGGTTATAAATTCTTTAAAATACTTTCTGATAAGCCTCTTTAAATATTTGTTCACTCTTTCGTCCGTTGCTATTTTATAATTTTTACTTGCGATCGGATTTAGTCGGATAAATTTTAAATCACCAATAATTATACTACTTGCTTTAAATCAATACGATCAAAAAACGTCCCTTTCTCCCAAACAACATTATCTTACTCATTTACCTCCTCCAAACCCGAAATCGCAATTTGAGCCCATTTTGCATTCACACAATAATTTCCGAATGTTACAAATGTGCCGCATCAAGTAAAATTATACTGTTATTTTTATACGTTTGTTGGCATTCGATTATTAGCTGCAGTAGTTAGTCTTTTTACACCCGATCGGCTGTTACTAGCAAACCTATGATGACCGACAATGAAAAGTTAAACAAACACATTTTCGGCCATTAAAAAGAATCTTATCAACTTAAAACATACAGACAAAAAAGAGTAGATGGAAATAATAGCATTGGAACCACGCAAGGCACTTAATAAAGCCTTTTTAAATATAAAACCTCAAAAAGAATATTTAATCAAAAGAAAGTACGATTTTTAAAGAATATTCTTGAGAGAAATGATATTTTTTTATTATTTATTTTGTAGCTATCTTTATTAATCTGGAGTACTTTTAAAAGGCAAGAAAATATAGCAATAAACTTAAAGAAAGATCGGTTAGTGAAGAAAATGAAACGCTGAGAAGCTGTCACCAGTTGAAATGGTGAATATTAAAAAATTGACATTAATGAGTAACATAAAATTATTTGAAAGCAAAAGGGTGCGCACACATTGGGATGCTGAACAGGAAAAATTGTATTTCAGTATTGTTGATTTTGTTGGAGTTTTAACCGATAGCCCTGATGCAAGAAATTATTGGAAGGTGCTTAAACACCGCTTAAAGAAAGAGGGAAATGAGTCGGTTACAAATTGTAACCAACTGAAATTAGAATCAAGTGATGGTAAGTATTATAAAACCGATGTAGCCGATACTGAACAACTTTTTCGGTTAATTCAAAGCGTTCCATCACCAAAAGCTGAACCATTTAAATTGTGGTTAGCAAAAGTAGCTTCAGAAAGATTAGATGAAATGCAAGATCCGGAATTGAGTATTGATAGAGCCTTGGAAAACTATATGCACTTGGGCTATTCGGAAAGTTAGATTAATCAACGCCTTAAAAGCATAGAGGTAAGAAAAGAACTGACCGACGAATGGAAGAAAAGAGGATTGAAAGAAGGGCAACAGTTTGCAGTGCTTACCGATATAATTACCAAAGCATGGAGTGATAAAACCATCAAACAATATAAAATGCAAAAGGGTTTGAAAAAAGAAAACCTGCGAAATAATATGAGTAATACCGAACTCATTTTAAATATGCTTGCAGAAGCATCAACAAAAGATATTTCGGCAGCAACCAATCCTGAATCTTTTGAAAAAAGTACCCACTATGAAACAATCTTTAATCCTAATAATTCTAACCCTTATATTTTCATCGGCTTTCGGGCAGACAGCATTGTTTTTACTAAAAGATCATAAGAAAGTTAAAATAAAGTCCGGTTTGGCAATTGGAGTCGTTACAGCTACAGACACTTTTAACTATCAGGATACTTCACCTCGTTGGACACTAGATAGTATCGGTTTAAATAGTTTGACCATAAAATCCCCTGACAGTGTTAAAATTATTGACTATAAAAGTATTTTAACAATCCAATATGCCAGACGTGACAATACCACTCCTTGTATTTATTGTTTTCTTGCACCAATTTTTGTTATCCTTGCACCAATTGTTTCATGGAAAGACGGTGAATTTCAACCAGGAACTTTCATACCTTTAATGACAATCGGAATTGTTCCACCAACTCTCGCTATTTTGTCTATTAAACGCAACAGAATTATAACGTATAAATTGGAAGAATGGACACTATTGACCAAATAAAAATGGCTGATAACAGCACCATTCAAAATAACGGCTGCCGAGCAAAGATTAGCTATTTTTTTATCGAAGGACAATTTAATTTCGATAAGCCGACTACAACTTCGGCGCTTTTAGGTAAATTTATCCCGGCAGATAATTTGGCGCTTTAATGATGCTACTTTGCAAAGGTGCCAGCCGTTTCATATGATGCTAAAAGAGGACAAACAATGAATAAACTATTGACAATTTTAATCACTTTTTTCGTTACCTTTTCTTATGGACAGGTTGACTTAGCCGACAGCTTTAACCAGCTCTTTAAAGAGGAAAAGTATGACAATATAATTAAGTATAAACCGAAGAAAAACGAAGACCTATCTGCAAAGGCATTATATTATAAGGGAATGGCTCATTATATGAAGTCCGAAGACGATGACGCAATGAGATATATAGACTTAGCTATCGAAAAAGGGCCTGTTGACTTTGATATGTTTTATTATAAGGGCATGCTTTTATTCTATGCAAACAAATTCAATGAATCATTGCCTTACTTTGAAAAAGCAATTACATTGTTACCGGAGGAACCGGACTTTTATGCTGGAAAAGGAGAAGCATATTATTCATTAGGCAATAAAGATTCTGCCATTGTATATTTTGAAAAAGCGTCTGAATTTCCGAATTGTAAAACACGGGTTTTCCTTTTAATGGGAGAAATATATCTAGACCTAAAGAATAATGAAAATGCATTAACAGCTTATAAGACCGCTTTAGGACAATTATCACAAGTTGACGATAGCTATCAAAACTGCTTGTTTAACTTGGGGCTTATTCAGCACCTTACAGGAAGGTTATCCGAAGCAAAAGAAACCTTTGAAAAACACATATCTGTATACCCAACTGACTATTATGCAATGGCAAAACTGATTCAGGTTTATTATTCACTTTCAGAGTTTGAGATGGCATTGCTGTATAAAGAAAAATTGTATGCTGCTCATAAAACAAATAAACTAGATATTGGAATGAAAGAAATGTTTTGTTTCGACCAATTTATTTGGAACGGTAAACGGGTAATGGCATTTGAAAACTTTGACGAACCTGATGATTTTATGTTTGTTAAACATCATTTTTTCATTATGGACGACAATGGAGAAATTGCTTATCAAATTGACTCAGAATCAAGTGTTGCAATAAGAATAAATGGTTCAAAAAATAAATATGTTTTATGTTTAGTTAAAGACCAATCTCATTTTACATATTGGCAATACATTTTCAATGACAATTATAAATACCCGGAATTAAAGAATGCAGTTTTGGACATTTTAAATGAAAAGGTTAAACCAAGTGCATCTTTCATTCCGGGCAAAACAAATCATTGAATTAAAAGAAGGCGCAACTTATAACAAGGGTTTTACCTAAGACGGGCTGACGTGCAAACTTGAAGCTTTCTGCTTCGAAACCCGCGCAACGCAAAACATCGGTGCACGCAAGCAAGCACATTTACTTGCCTAAACACACAGTCAGCCACTTCACAACCAAAAGAACTTTAATTTTGCCAGCGCATATCATAATACTAAGACTGAAAAAATGATTCTAAATATTACAACAACGCATAAACCGGCAACCGATTTAGGTTACTTGCTTCATAAACATCCTGACAAATTTCAGACTATTGAGTTATCAGTTGGAAAAGCTCATGTGTTTTATCCTGAGAAAAGTGAAGATAGAACAACAATCAGTTTACTGCTCGACATAGACCCAATAGATATGGTTCGGGGAGCAAGAAATTTAGGTGGTGATGGATTTGCACTTGGACATTATGTAAATGATAGACCTTATGTTGCTTCTTCATTTATGAGTGTTGCTATATCAAAGGCATTTTCATCGGCAATGAATGGAAAATGCAAAGACAAACCCGAATTGGTAGACGTTAAACTGCCTTTTGAGGTAACTATTTCTGTAATTCCTGCCCCTAAAGGTGGTGAAATCTTGATTCGAAAATTGTTTGAGCCACTTGGGTATGAAGTTGAATTGACAAAACATCAATTAGATGACAAATTTCCTGAATGGGGCGATAGTAAATATTACACGTTAAAACTAAAACATACAATTACTACTAAAGAATTGCTTTCTCATCTTTATGTTCTCATTCCGACTTTGGATAATGACAAACATTATTTTGTAAGTGAGCATGAAATCGAAAAGCTTTTACAAAAAGGTGAAGGATGGCTAAAGGAGCATCCCGAAAGAGAGCAAATCATCAGACGGTATTTAATAAATCTGAATTCATTAGCAAAACAAGCACTTGAAAGATTAAGTGAGGGAGAAGTAATTGGTGACTTGAATGACGAATTAATTGAAAAATCTGAAACTCAAAAGCGCAAGGAAACATTGCATGACAAGCGAATAAAACTTGTTGCCGAGAAAATTACCGAATCGGGAGCGGAGAGAGTTTTGGACTTGGGTTGTGGAGAAGGAAAATTAATAAGACAATTAATCAAACAGAAACAATTTTCCGTAATCGTTGGAATGGACGTTTCATATAATGAATTATTAAAGGCGAAGGAACGATTACATTTTGAAGATATGTCGCCTAAACAAAAAGAACGAATCAATTTATTCCAAGGTTCATTAACATATAAAGACCAGCGATTAGAAGGTTTTGATGCAGCAGCTGTTGTTGAAGTTATTGAACATTTGGATTTAAATAGGTTAAAGGCATTTGAAAGAGTTCTATTTGAATTTGCAAAACCCAAAACAGTTGTTTTAACTACACCTAATCAAGAATTCAACGTAATGTGGGATAAATTGGATGCGGAAGTAATGAGGCATGACGACCACCGTTTTGAATGGACAAGAAATGAATTCAAACAATGGTCAAATAAAATCGTAGAAACTTATAATTATAAAGTGGAGCTTTTCCCTATCGGAGATGAAGTTGAAAACATAGGAACTCCTTCACAAATGGCAATATTTACTTATGGAAATTAAAGTACCCGAATTATCGCTTGTTGTATTAATTGGTCTTTCGGGTTCAGGAAAGAGCAGTTTCGCCAAAAAACATTTTAAGAGAACTGAAATATTATCTTCTGATGAATGTCGTGCATTAGTTTCTGATGAGGAGAATAGCAAGTCAGCTACAAATGATGCGTTCGATGTTTTATATTTCATCGCTGGCAAGCGCTTAAAAAGTGGTTTGCTTACTGTAATTGATGCAACAAATGTTCAGAAGGAATCACGCAAAGGGCTTATTGAACTAGGTAGAACTTATCACTGTTTGCCCGTTGCAATTGTTTTAGACTTACCTGAAGAAGTTTGTGAAGAAAGAAATAAAACCAGACCCGACCGTAATTTTGGCGGACATGTAATACGTCAACAAAATCAACAATTGAAAAAATCGATCAGGGGTTTAAAAGAGGAAGGTTTTAGGCAGATTTATATTTTTAAATCATTGGAAGAGGTTGATGCAGTTCTTGAAATTAAAAGGGAAAGACTGTACAACGACAAAAAAGATGAAAAAGGCCCGTTCGACATTATCGGCGATGTTCATGGGTGTTTTAATGAACTTCAAGAATTACTTTTGCAATTAGGTTACTCTATAAATCGGGTTGAAGCCAACGTTAAGAATTTCGGTTTTAACGTTATTGCTCCTGAAACAAGAAAATTAATTTTTGTTGGTGACTTGGTTGACCGTGGCCCGGATTCGCCAAACGTTTTACGTTTGGTTATGAGTATGGTTAATTCAGGTGTTGCATATTGTGTTCCGGGAAATCACGACTTGAAACTTCAGAAATTTCTTAACGGTAAAAGTGTTCAATTAAAACACGGATTGGAAGTAACAGTTAAACAAATGGAAACAGAAACATCACAGTTCAAATCCATCGTTGAAAAATTTATTTATAGTTTAATCAGTCATTATGTTTTTGATAATGGTAAATTGGTTGTTTCTCATGCGGGACTTAAAGAAGAAATGCAAGGACGTGGTTCAGGGGCTGTAAGAACATTCTGTATGTATGGTGAAACCACAGGAGAAATAGATGAATTTGGTTTGCCTGTTCGATACAATTGGGCAAAAGAATATCGAGGAAAAGCTAAGGTAGTATATGGACACACGCCAGTTCCAGAAGCAGAATGGCTGAATAAAACTATAGACATTGATACTGGATGTGTTTTTGGTGGTAAACTGACAGCATTGCGTTATCCTGAGGAAGAATTGGTTTCCGTTAAAGCTAAAATGGTTTATTGCGAACCAGTCAGACCAATTAATTTTAATGAAACTCAGAACAAATTGAGTTCGCAACAGGAGTATGACGACTTACTAAATATTGAAGACGTTACCGGTAAACGAATTGTTCAAACACGATTAAGGCACAACATAACAATAAGAGAAGAAAATTCTATTGCTGCTTTAGAGGTAATGAGCCGTTTCGCAATTAATCCAAAGTGGTTGATTTATCTTCCTCCAACAATGTCACCTTGCGCAACAAGTGATATTCCTGAATATTTAGAACATCCTACACAAGCCTTAAATTACTATAAAAAAAGAGGTATTGAAAAAGTTGTTTGCGAAGAAAAGCATATGGGTTCGCGAGCAATTTTGGTAATTTGTAAAAACGAAGAAACTGCAACAAAACGATTTGGAGTTCAAAATGAAGGAATCGGAATTTGTTATACTCGAACAGGAAGAAATTTTTTTAATGATTCTGCAATAGAAAAAGAATTTATTCAAAGAGTAAATCAATGTTTGACTAATTCCAATTTTTGGGAAAAATTCAATACAGATTGGGTTTGTTTAGATGCTGAATTGATGCCTTGGTCTGCAAAGGCTCAGGCTTTGTTAAAAGACCAGTATGCTGCTGTGGGTGCAGCCGCTGGCGGAGCCTTGCCTGATGTTGAAAAGGCACTTAAAATGGCTTTTAACAGAGGAATAAAAGAAGCGTTACCATCATTAGAAAAATTTGCAATAAAAAATATTGCCATTTCAAAATATGTAAAAGCCTACCAAAATTATTGCTGGACTGTTAATACTATTGATGATTATAAATTAGCCCCATTCCATATTTTGGCAACAGAAGGACAGGTTCACATTGATAAAACAAATGAATGGCACATGCAAAACATTGCAGAGCTCTGCAAATTCGACATTAAACTTTTTATGGCGACACCATATAAAATTGTGAATCTTCTAAACCAGGACAGTTTCAATGAAGCCGTAAACTGGTGGTTAGAATTGACAAAAAAAGGTGGGGAAGGAATGGTAGTAAAACCTTATGAATTTATCAATACAGGAAAAGAAGGAATATTGCAACCGGCAATAAAATGTAGAGGAAGTGAATATCTTAGAATTATTTATGGGCCAGAATATGACCTGCCTGAAAATATTGAAAGACTAAAAAGCAGAGGACTTTCAAGAAAACAATCTTTAGCAATCAGAGAATTTGCATTAGGAGTTGAAGGATTAGAAAGGTTTGTTAATAGAGAACCATTAAGACGAATACATGAAAGTGTTTTTGGAGTATTAGCTTTGGAAAGTGAGGATGTTGACCCACGACTATAACCCGACCCTTCGAAGTTATACACGTTTGCAAACCGCAAAGGCAGACAAACAAACCAAAGCTTTCAAAAGAGTATGCGTGACTGGCTCAACAAGAAAAGAAATAAGTAAACACTTTTTCTTTTCTTGTTTCAAAGGGGCTATTGGGTATTGAAGTGACGAGAATTTATGCAAATAAGAATATCGGAAACGGATAATATAAAAGTTTGGAGTAATTTCGGAAATATGTTATTTACAAATCAAGGTGTAGACTATTCGGATAAAATTAAATCTGTTCTTTTTGGAGTTGCAGTTGGAGATGCTCTCGGAGTTCCTGTTGAATTTGATAGTAGAAAAATTATAAATGAAAATCCGGTAAAAGATATGATTGGTTACGGAACATACAATTTACCGCCAGGAACATTTTCAGATGATAGTTCACTTACATTTTGCCTTGCAGAAGCATTAACACAAGATTTTAACTTAAATGTTATTGGACAAAATTTTGTAAAATGGTGTTACCAAAATTATTGGACACCAAGAGGAAACGTATTTGATATTGGTATTACAACACGACAAGCCATTGAACGACTTACAAAAGGAGAAAGAGCAGATTTAGCAGGGGGATTTGATGTTTCCTCAAATGGAAATGGTTCTCTGATGAGAATTTTGCCTTTGCTTTTTTATATTTTTAACAAACCTATACATGAACGTTATGAGATAACAAAACAAGTATCTTCTATTACGCACGGGCATATACGTTCTGTTATTGCTTGTTTTTATTATCTTGAATTTGCAAGACAAATCTTTTATGGAATTGACAAATATGATATTTACAAAAATTTGCAAATGGAAATTAGCGGACATTTAAATTCACTTTCAATAAACCCAAGTGAAATTTCAGTATTTGACAGATTACTATTGGCAAACATTAATGAATTATCCCAAGAACAAATTTATAGTAGTGGCTATGTTTTACATACTCTTGAGGCTAGCATTTGGTGTTTGCTGACAACTGACAATTATAAAGATGCAGTTTTGAAAGCTGTAAATTTAGGCGAAGACACAGATACAACAGGCGCTGTTACAGGCGGACTTGCAGGACTACTTTATGAATTTAACACTATTCCTGAAAAGTGGGTAGAAAAAATTGCAAGAAAAAAAGACATTGAAAATTTGGCCGAAAGACTCGCCGCAAAAATTGCCGGCCACTAAAATATAAGGATTTAACAACGCTCTTCTTTTTTCGGTGTTGACATTTAATTCTATGTTGAAAGAAATTTCTTTTGTGCCGCTTGTAAAAAATTATTGATATTTGTATGTTGAATAATTTTGGTATCTTTTATAGCAAGAATTAATGCAAGTGATGATACTTATTTTAAAACCTATTTATTTTCCAATCGAAAGAAAAGATTTTGTGCATAAAATAATTTTGTTTATTAATAACACCTTCACGTTAAACACCGGATGTAATTCCCTTTTAGAGGAGCAAAAGCAAAACCTACCTGTTTTAAACCAATATGTTCCACAAAAGCCGCCATCGCACAAACAACATTATCTTCCTTTATTACCCTCTCCAAACCCGAAAACTCAATTTGTTGCCGGCTTTTATTTGCAGTAATTTCAATAAGTTACAAATGCGCCTTATCAATTTTAATTATTTTGTTATTTTTATATGCTTGTTAACATTGGAATGGGAAATGGAGTAGTTGGTTTTTTAACACTCTGCCGCTACCGCCAATGCTAAAAGACAGACCAACATGGACAAAATAACAACCATGATTAGAACATGCACCATTCTATTTTCGGTGAGGAAAAATGTGATTTATGTAATTTTTAAATATAATTGTGCAACATTTTCGTTTTTAAATTGCGTAACTTTATGAGAAATGAAAAGTGAAGACACTTCAGAATTGGAAATTTCATTGTTATTAGAAGCTGTTTATCAAAAATACGGTTATGATTTCAGGCAGTATTCCAAAGCCCACATCAATCGCAGGATTAGGAACAGGATGGCGCTGTCCGGATTAGAGGATGTTTCTCAAATTCAATCTAAAGTTCTCAAGGATGAAACATTTGCGTATGAACTTTTACAGGATTTATCAATCACAGTAACCGAAATGTTTCGTGATCAGGATTTTTACAGGTCGTTACGGGAAAATGTTATTCCTGTTTTAAAAACCTACCCCTTTATAAAAATATGGCATGCCGGATGTGCAACCGGTGAAGAAGCATATTCAACGGCAATCATTCTGCAGGAAGAAGGGTTGTATGACCGAACAACAATTTATGCTACTGATTTTAACCAAAACGCATTAAACAGAGCAAAAGAAGGAATTTTTTCGAATGCAATGATGAAGGAATATACTATCAATTATCAATTGTCAGGCGGAAATAAATCTTTTTCAAATTATTATACTTCTAATTATGATAACGTGATCATGAATCAATCGTTGAAAAAAAACATTGTATGGGCAAACCATAATTTAGTTACCGACAGCGTATTCGCCGAGGTGCATCTGATATTATGCAGAAACGTACTAATTTATTTTGATAACAGTTTGCAAAATAAGGTGCAAAAACTTTTTTATGATAGCCTTATTAATGGTGGCATTTTATGTTTGGGGTCAAAAGAAGGTTTACGGTTTACCGACTTTTTTGAAAAATATACTGAGTTGGATAAAAAACAAAAAATCTTTAAAAAGAAATACTAAAAATGAAATACGAAGCTATTGTAATAGGAGTTTCTTCCGGTGGTATGACTGCTTTAAAATTTATTTTCTCAGCATTGCCTGTCGGGTTTAGCATACCAATTATTGTAGTGCAGCATATTAGCGCGCGTTCTGATAACGAATGGATTCAACTTTTAAATGAAAAAAGCAATCTTACTGTAAAAGAAGCGGATGAAAAAGAAAAAATTGCTAGCGGAAATGCTTATATCGGCCCGTCTAATTATCATTTGTTGATTGAAAAGGATAAAACCTTTTCCCTTACAATTGATGAACGTGTAAATTTTGCAAGACCATCCATTGATGTATTGTTTGAATCGGCAGCCGAAGCATACAAAGACAAATTAATTGGTATAGTATTAACAGGTTCTAATAATGACGGAACAAAAGGTATAAAGCGAATAAAAGAATGTGGTGGTTTAGCCATTATTCAGGATCCGGAAACAGCCGAATCTTCTAATATGCCGTCATCAGCAATTGCTGCTATTCAACCGGATTATATTTTATCGCTGGAGAAAATAATTGAATTGCTAATAAAAATAACACAAACCGATCCCGATAGCTATCGGGACAAATAACAAAATAAAAATGACACTTAATAAAAAAATATTAGTAGGATTCATTGCTTGTGCCTTGATACTTTTAGGTGTTGCAATTTTCTCTTATAAAAATAGTCAAAAATTTATCGCTTCTAATGACTTGGTAAATCAAACCAACAAGGTATTGTATGAATTCAGCCAAATTCTAACTGCTACCACTGATGCTGAAACAGGTAATCGAGGTTTTGTCATTACTGGTGATGATAATTATCTGGAAAATTATATAAATGCTGAAAAGAATGCGATTGAACATCTTGATAAAGTAAGAAATTTAACAAAAGACAACCCCATTCAACAAAAGAATATTTATGAACTTGAGAAGGAAATTAAAATACGTTTTATTCAATTAAATAATGGTATCACTCTCCGGAAAAAAGATTTTGAATCAGCCAGAGTGTTTGTTGTCTCAGGACTAGGAAAAGAAACACAAGATGAAATAAGAAAAATAATTGAGAGAGCGCAAAACATGGAATATGCTTTGCTTGCTGAAAGAAAACAAGCCAGTGAGGAAGATGCCAACACTTTTAATTTCGTTTTTTTCATTTTAATGCTCATCATCATCCTCGTTCTCATTATTGTTTACAGCATAGTTACATCAAATTTAAAAACACTTAGAAGAGCAGAAGCAGAAACTGCCGGCAAAAACTGGCTACTTACAGGTAACACGCAGCTTAACGAAAAATTAATAGGAGATAAAAGCTTGGAAGAGCTGGCAAATAATACAATTAGTTTTTTATGCACTTATTTAAAAGCACAAATTGGAACAGTTTATCTGTCTAATGACAAAGATAATGCATTGATATTAAACGGACGGTATGCCTTTTCTTCGGCTACCGATACTAAAGAAAAATTTATGCTGAATGAAGGACTGATTGGTCAGGCAGCGCATGAACAAAAACAAATTTCTATAACAGATATAGCAGAAGAACATATTCGCATTACCTCCTCTGTTCTGAATGCAAAACCAAAACATATACTCATTACTCCATTTTTATTTGAAGGTAAAACAATTGGTGTAATAGAAATTGGCAGACTTACTGATTTTAACGAAACGGAAAAGGAATTCATTAATGCTTCGATGAAAAGTATAGCCATTTCAATCAATACGGCTTTCAATCAGAAAGCGCTGAAAGAATTATTAGAAAAGGTTCAAGTGCAAAAAGGCGAAATGGAAATATCTGCTTTGGAAATAGATCAGCAACTACATTCTCTGAATCAAGCAGCCATTCTTTCTATTGCGGACGCAAATGGAAATATGATATATGCAAATGATAACTTCTGTAAAATTTCGAAATACTCAAAGGAGGAATTGCTGGGAAAAAATCATAGAATGTTGAAGTCAGAAAAACAACCTGATGGATTATTTATTGGTATGTGGAAATCAATCAGTGGCGGTAGAACATGGAAAGGAGAAATATTAAATAAAGCTAAAGACGGAACATTTTATTGGGTGGATACAACAATTACTCCTTTTAAAGGAGTAGATGGTAAAATAGAAAAATATGTTGCAATTCGATTTGATATAACGAATACTAAAAATCAAATGGAAGAGCTGGTTACGCAAGGAGAAGAACTTCAAACACAGCAGGAAGAGCTGAAACAATTGAATGAAGAGTTAGAAGAACAATCCCAAAATTTGAAACAACAGCAAGAGGAATTACAAATGACCAATGAGGAATTAGAAGAACAAACACAATCTTTAGAAGTAAAAAATATTGAGGTTGAAACAGCAAAAAACGACATTGAACAAAAAAGAAAACAACTGGAAATAAGCAGCAAGTATAAATCGGAGTTCCTCGCCAACATGTCGCATGAATTGCGAACACCGCTTAATAGTTTGTTGATCCTGTCAAAAGATCTATCTGAAAATAGAAATAAAAACTTAGATAGCGTTCAGGTAGAGAGTGCAGAAATAATTTATAAAAGTGGTTGCGATCTGCTTGTATTAATTAATGAAGTGCTTGACCTCTCTAAAATTGAAGCAGGGAAAATGTCCATAAATATTGAACCTGTATCGCTGAAAATTTTTGCAAATGAACTCATCCATGAATTTAAACATCATGCGGATCAAAAAGGATTGAAGCTAAATGCAAAATTGGATAAAGAATTACCCGAATTCATTCGCACCGATTCACAACGATTGAACCAGATATTAAAAAATCTTCTATCAAACGCCATTAAATTTACTGAAAAAGGAAGTGTGAGTATTCGTATTGACAGAAATACAGAAAGTGCAATTATTATTTCTGTTGCCGACACCGGTATTGGAATACAAGAAGACAAACAAATGGCCGTATTTGAAGCTTTTCAACAAGCGGACGGAGGAACATCTAGAAAATATGGTGGTACAGGTTTAGGGCTTTCCATTTCGCGTGAGCTTGCAAAATTATTAGGTGGTGAAATTAAGTTGAGCAGTAAAATAAATGAAGGCTCTACTTTTTCTCTCCTAATTCCATTGGAACTAGTTCTGGAACAGGAACATAAAAGTACAAACTCCCCCAGTAACTATAGAGAGCAAGAGTCTGCTTTGTTTAAACCACTTTTATCAAATGAAACTAAATATCTTAATTATCCTAATATAAAAGATGACAGAGATATTATAGCCATTGATGATAAAACAGTACTTATCATTGAAGATGATTTGAAATTTGCTACAATAATTTTAAGACAAGCTAACAAAAAAGGATTTAAATGTTTATCGGCAGCAACTGGAGAAGATGGTTTATTGCTTGCATTAAAACACAAGCCACAAGCAATTATTCTCGATATGATTTTGCCGGGCATTAACGGACATGCTGTATTACTTGAATTAAAAGCAAATCCTTCTTTAAGGCATATTCCCGTACATATTATTTCGGCAAAAGAACGTTCGTTGGAACCAATCAGAGAAGGAGCGGTTGAGTATTTGATGAAACCGGTTGCTAAAGAAGATTTAGAAGAAGCATTTAACAGGATTGAAAATTTTGTAAACAGAAAAATTAAAAACTTATTAATTATTGAAGACAATGAAAATTCCAGAAAGGCAATGCGTATTCTCATTGGTAATGGGGATGTTAAATGTTTTGAAGCAGCGACAGGGCTAGAAGCTATGACTCTGTATCAGCAGAATCACATTGATTGTATGATACTGGATATTGGCTTGCCGGACATGAGTGGGTTTGACCTCATCCATAAATTGGAAAAAATAAATGGTAACAATCTTCCGCCTGTTATTGTTTATACCGGTAAGGAACTTACAAAAGAAGAAAACAATGAGCTCCAGAAATATGCAGAGAGCATTATTATAAAAGGAGTAAAGTCGGAAGAACGATTGTTGGATGAAACAGCGCTTTTTCTTCACAGAACGATTAGCAACATGCCCAAATCAAAACAATTGATTATTAATAGTTTGTACGATAAAGAAAAGGCTTTTCATGCGAAAAAAATATTATTGGTAGATGACGACATGCGAAATCTATTTGCATTGTCAAAAATATTAACAGAGCGTGGAATGGAAATAATAAAAGCCGAAAACGGAAAAAATGCTTTAGAGATGTTGGATTTGCACCCCAACATTGATTTGGTATTGATGGATATAATGATGCCGGAAATGGACGGTTACGAAGCAATGAAACGAATTAGATTGAATGTGAAGTTCAAAAATTTACCCGTAATTGCGCTCACCGCAAAAGCCATGAAAGACGATAAACAAAAATGTATTAATGCAGGTGCTAATGATTATATTACGAAACCTATTGATGTAGAACGATTGCTATCACTAATGCGTGTATGGTTAAGTAAATGATTATGAAAAATTATTTGTTAGCACGTATTCGGTAGCACTAACAAATAACTAATAACGAACAACTGGTAAATTATTTATAAAATGAAAGCCTACAGTCCATATAAAATTTTATTGGTTGATGATCTTCAAGAAAATCTGTTCGCATTAGAATTAATTCTTTCTAAGGAACCTTATTTCTGCGTGAAAGCAAATTCCGGAAACGAAGCATTAAAAATTCTGCTTCATGAACAAGATTTCGCTATCATATTAATTGATGTGCAAATGCCGGAGATGGATGGTTTTGAAACAGTAGAATTAATTCGAGAGATAGAAACACTTAAACATGTTCCGATTATTTTTTTAACTGCCAGCATGGATAATTCTATGCATATTTTTAAAGGATATCAGGCCGGTGCAGTTGATTATATGGTTAAACCGCTTAATCCGGAAATATTAAAAGCAAAAGTGGCAGTTTTTGTAGATTTATATAAAAAAAATCATGAATTATTAGTTCAAAAGGAATTGATGGAAGCGCTTTACAGCGATGTTAACGCCCAAAAATTACTTTCACAATATTCTGTTAGTCTTATTGAGGCAAGCCATGATCCCTTATTTGCAATTAGTCCTGATGGTAAAATTACAGATGTGAATAATGCATCGGTAAAAGCAACCGGTGTATCACGTGAGAAATTAATTGACACAGATTTCTTCGATTATTTTACGGACACCCAAAAAGCATGTGAAGTATATCAGGAAGTTTTTGAAAAAGGATATGTTGCCGATTCTCTTCTTACACTTAAGTGCATAGGTGGTAAGTTGACTGAGGTGTTATTTAATGGTTCTACTTACAAAGATGATAACGAGAATGTATTGGGTATTGTAATTGTTGCAAGAGATGTAACTAATCAAAAAAGAATTGAAAAAGAATTGTTAGAAGCGAGATTTTTTGCTGAGTTGGCAAAAAGTATTGCTGAAGAAGCAAAAATAAAAGCTGAAAGTGCCACACGTATAGCGGAAGACGCAGTGAAAGCGAAACAGCAATTTTTATCAAATATGAGTCACGAAATTCGTACACCGATGAATGCAATTATCGGGTTTTCAAAGGTGTTGTCGAAAACAGATCTGTCAGAAAAACAAAAAGAATATTTACAAGCTATAAAAGTAAGTGGTAATACCCTGATCTTGCTTATTGATGACATACTCGATTTGGCAAAAGTGGATGCAGGGAAAATGACCTTTGAACAAACACCTTTCAAAATGGCGACATGCTTATCATCCATGCTTCATTTGTTTGAAACAAAAATTCAGGAAAAAAATCTGGAGTTGGTTATAGAATACGATAATAAAATTCCTGAAGTGCTACTTGGCGATCATGTTCGCTTGCGGCAGATTATTTTAAATCTCGTTAGTAATGCAGTAAAGTTTACCTCAAAAGGGAAAATTACAGTACGAGTTCAAATGGTAATTGAAGACGATGAGCAAACAACCATAGAATTTGCAGTTACCGATACAGGAATTGGCGTTGCAGAAAATAAATTAGAAAAGATTTTTGAAAATTTTCAACAAGCTTCTGATTCTACTTCAAAATCATTCGGAGGCACAGGATTGGGACTTGCCATTGCTAAACAATTGGTTGAAGGGCAGAATGGAGAAATTAGTGTGAAAAGTAAAATAGAAGAAGGTTCTACTTTTAGCTTTACACTTTCTTTTTTGAAAACAAATACGGAAACCGATTTGTTAAACTTTCGTGCTGAAACAGAATATGAAGAAACAGAAATTAAAAATATAAAAGTGTTGGTAGTTGAAGACGTTGTTTTAAATCAATTACTAATGAGAACAATATTAGATGATTTAGGATTTAGGTGCGATATTGCGGCAAATGGGAAAATAGCTATTGAAAAACTTCAAACCAAATCCTATGATATTATTTTAATGGACTTACAGATGCCCGAAATGAATGGGTTTGAAGCTACTAAATACATTCGCAACAAAATGCACTTTAAAATTCCAATCATTGCCTTAACGGCCAATGTAACCACAGTTGATTTAGCAAAATGCAAGGCGATTGGAATGAATGATTATGTTGCTAAACCTGTTGATGAAAAATTATTGTATCGCAAAATTATTGATTTATTAAAAAAGTCGGATGGAGAAGTTAATTTTTTCACATACCTTTGAACAACTCTTGACTATTACAATGATAACACATTGCCTAAAATATTAATTAAAAATTAGCTTACATTTAATTAAAAAGGTAAAATGAAACATATAATCATCTTTTGGATCTTTTTTTTTCAAGTATTTCATTTCGTAAATGGACAAAACCTCGCAATGCAAATTGATAGTATCGCTATTGATAACGATATGATGGGAGCTGCAGTAGTTGTTTTTTGTGAATCTGAGATTATTGACTCTTATTACTTTGGAAAATCTGATTATCAAAGAAATTTCAATGTACACGAGTATACGAAGTTCAGAATAGCAAGTATTTCAAAGTCGATTACAGCAATTTCAATTATGCAATTGGCAGAACAAGACCTTCTGGATTTGGATGTTGATATCAGCACTATTTTGGGATATAATGTTGAAAATCCAGATTATCCAATTGCAGAAATCACAACTAGAATGTTATTGTCTCACACTTCAACAATAATTGACGGTCCAACTTACAGTTCTTTCTTAAGTTCAACCGTAAATGACAATCCTATACCCAACTTAAGCGAATTATTAACTCCGGAAGGTGACTTTTATGATACAGACCAATTTAATAATAAAGTTCCCGGTAACTATTTTAATTACGCTAATGTCAACTATGTAATTTTGGGCACAATCGTTGAAAAGATTTCAAGTTTGCGGTTTGATGTTTATTGTCTGCAAAATATTTTTCAACCATTGGGACTTGATGCTTCCTTTAATGTAAATGACCTGCAAAGTATTGACAGCGTGGCAGTGCTTTATCGAAAAATCAGCGGTGTGTGGACAGCTCAGGCTGATAATTTTGAAGGTATTCAACCGGAATTTACCAATTTGGCAGGTTATATTCCCGGAACTAATGGGGGCAGATTTGGCCCACAAGGAGGATTAAGATGTTCGGCAGTAGATTTAGCAACGATTTTTATGTGTTTAAACAATCCTGAATACTGTCCCACGCCATTGCTCAATCCTGTTAGCATTGCTTCCATGCGTGATGAAAATTGGTTATATAACGGAAGTAATGGGAATAATTACTATGGACTTTTTTTAAGCTGGGGTTTAGGCATTCACAGAATTACTTCTACACCGGGCAACGACATTGTATTACCTGGAAGTTCATCAATGTTTGGGCATACAGGTGAAGCCTATGGATTAGTTAGTGATGCTTATTTCGACACTACCCGTAAAGTAGGATTTATTTTTATTACTAACGGTGTAGGTGTTGGCTACCAAACAAACATCTATTCTGCTTTTTACACAATAGAACAAGAAATATTTAATGCTATTGAGAATTATAGTAATCTTAGTAGTTGTCTTGCATTAACCATAGATTCGGAAATAAATAACAATAGTTCATTTATTTACCCGAATCCTGCAAGTAATGAAATAAATATTAAACTTAATAATTTCACACATGTGGCTCCTATAAAAGTGTATAATATGGAAGGAAGGGTTGTCATGGAGGATACTATTATTTCGCAGGATATCACAATTGACATTTCAAATTTGAAGAGCGGACTTTACATAATACAAATTGAGGAACAAATAGAAAGTTTTGTCAAATTTTGATCTTTTAAAAATAAAATCAATAAAAAACTGAGTAACGAAAGGAATATGGCCCACAAAAATGGATATCAGCCGAGCAACATTTTCCTACTCTATCATCTCCTCCCAACTCGAACTCGTATTTTGTTGCCGGCTTTTATTTGCAGTAATTTCAATAAGTTACAAATGCGCCCTATCAATTTTAATTATTTTGTTATTTTTATATGCTTGTTAACATTGGAGTGGGAGGTGAAGGATTTAATTTTTTTACACCCGATGGATAGCGGGTCTGCCGTTATCGAAAAGTAAAATAAGATTTATGAAAAAAAGTGTATTTATTATTGCAATAATGATTAGCCACTTGGGATATGCGCAGGTTACCTTAGATAGTTTAAAGGGATATTATACTTTCAACGGGAACTTATTTGACAATTCCGGTAATTCAAATCACATTATTTCCTCATCAGGCACCTACTCAATTGATCGCTTTGGGCAGACAAACAACGCTTTTTTGTTAGATGGAATAAATGATTCATTAGTAATTCCCGTATCGGAATTTGGACCTATTGCAGGTGATTTCACAATCTCTTTCTGGTACAAAACAAATTCATCATCGGTGATGAATTTGTTTTCATCGAAACAATTTCCGACGGATACCACCTCCAATTTTGAAATTCAACTTAACAGTCATAATTCGGTTTATCTGGAGTATTTTAAACAAATCTGGTATCAAACGTTCACTTATTGGAACGGTTCAGGCGCTAATAACAATGCAGTTGCTGAAGGGGCACCCGGCTTTTTTACCAAAGGTGAATGGTGCCATTTTTTAATAACCCGTAATGCAGATACCCTACAAATTTTCCGAAACCACAATCTTTACAGTTTTAGTATTGACAACATTTATAGTGGAAGTCTTGGTGACATGGTGGAACTTGTGTTTAGTGCTTCTCCGTATCGGTTTAAAGGAGCCATTGATGATTTAAGACTTTATAACAAAGGTGTAAATCAACAAGAGGTTGATCAATTGTGGTTTGAAAACCAACCGATACAATTTATTTCTCCAAAAGCAACAGATGCATTTGTACAAAATTCAAATCCGCTGATTTATTGGGAGTATAACGATTCGATTATTGGTGACTCCATCGATGTGGAAATGCGCATTAACAATGGTGTTTGGCTCTCTTACGCTGCACACTCCCAAATGGCTTATGAAAATGCGTTTTATTTTAATTTGAGCCCTTACCCGATCGGAAGTATTCTTGAATTTAAAATTTCCGACAAATTAGATACCTCCATTCATCAACTTTCAGGCGCATTTGCAATAAGCCCGTATGACTGGGTTAGCGTGCAAAGCAGCCTGCCGTTTACTCCAAGAGACGGTGCCGGCTTACTGAATTTTCAAAATAAAATGTGGCTTCTAGGTGGTTGGGATCCGCCTTATCATCCGCCCAATAATACACACAGCGAAGTATGGAGTTCAAATGACGGCGTGACCTGGAATTTTGAAACAACTGCGCCGTGGCCGGGAAGACACTGTTCTGCCTGGTTAACCGACAGTTTAAATATGTATGTAATCGGGGGTGATCAGCAATCGGGATGTCTTACTGATGTATGGAAGAGTGCTGATGGCATCAATTGGATACTGTTGGAAGACACGATACCAGAATATAATGCACGTAATAACCCCAATTATGCATATGCTAATGAAAAATTTTATTTGTTTGGAGGAGAACAATGCTCAGAAGCAGGTTTAAGTGAAGTATGGGAAAGTTCAGACGCTATCACTTGGAACCGGTTACCCGATGCACCTTGGCTAGGAAGAGGAATGCAAATTAATTCCTGTGTTGATGACCTCGGTCAAATATGGATGCTCGGAGGTTCTAATGAGGGAGACAGAAGATCATTCAATGAAGTATGGAAAACAAGTGATGGAATTAATTGGATACTAGTGAATGAATCAGCTCCGTGGACTGGCAGGTATTGGCATACTGTGGCATGGTTTGATAATAAATTATGGGTGATGGCAGGTGGGGCTACTTCCATTGAAATGAATGACATATGGTATTCTGAAGATGGTATTACCTGGCATGAGTTAAAAAGCACCACAGGTAATTGGCCCATCGGATCCAGGCATGGGCAATCAACAACCGTTTATGATAATTCGTTGTGGTATATGTGCGGATTATTAACAAATAACGCATGGAAAATAATCAATACAACATCGACAACCGGCGTGGCGCAAATCCCAAAACAGTACGAAGGGTACACCATTTTTCCGAATCCTGCAAATTCAACGTTAAACATAAAAACGAATAATACAATGCCTATCGGAAACTACGAAATTTATAATTCAACAGGAATGATAATAGCTTCAGGAAGCACTTCGGAATCCAGCATTCAAATTGACATTTCCAACCTCTGTAATGCAATATATGTAATTCAGTTTTTGAATATAAATTACGCTTGTAAATTTATTAAACAGTGATACCATCCTATATTATCGTTGGCTGTTACCAATATCTGATTTTAATCACTTTTCAATCGAATCAACTTAAAATAACAAATTTTGGCTGTTTTAAAGGGTCAATATTAAAAGTTGGGGACAACCCTCTATTCCAAGGAAAGTTTTCTATAAAAACCGGTATCAAAA
>CAZXBG010000021.1:0-34652 GCA_964638865.1 uncultured Chitinophagales bacterium
GTGATCTATCCTTTCTTTCATTTTATCCGTTGTCATACAAATTCGTTGGATGCAAAATTAAGCCTAACTTTGAAGAAACCTTGGCTAAATTATTAGCGTAAATTCAGAATTAACCATTACTTATGAAAAAATCAATATTTCTTCTGTTTTGCTTTTTTAATGTTATGCTTTTTGCAAAAACAGGTCCTGAAACGCCGGATACTAATATTAATGGTACCGCAAATAATCCTTCTGTAACTTTAAATGAATTTTTTAGTTCTGCCAATACATTTTTTAATAAATTTATTACTGCCGGCAAGGTAAATTATACTGCAATAAAACAGGATTCTGCTACTATTTATGAACTCATAAATTTTATCGGATCTGCGGATATTTCAGCATCAGATAAAAATACTAATACCGCATTTTATATTAATACCTATAATTTATTGGTAATTAAAACGGTTATTGAAAATATGCCATTAGCAAAACCAACAGATCTGCCCGGTTTTTTTGATGTAAAAAAACACGCAATTGCAGGTTCTTACATGACTTTGAACGACTTGGAGACTAAAAAATTACGCCCCGATCCAAGAGTACATTTTGTTTTAGTTTGTGCTGCAAAAAGTTGTCCGAAAATTATAAACGAAGCATACCTGCCTGATAAAGTTCAGGAACAACTTGATGCACAGACAAAAATTGCCCTTAATGATAATACTTTTATTAAAATTGATGAAAAAACTAAAACGGTTAAAATTTCAAAGATATTCGATTGGTATAAGGATGATTTTATTAAAGCATCCGGTTCTGCAATTAATTATATTAATAAATACAGAACCACGCCAATTCCGGGGTCTTATATAGTAAGTTTTTATGATTACGATTGGAGTTTGAATGGTAAATAGGTCATCAACTACAATAACTTATTTGTGGATGTAACGTATCCAGGATTCCTTCATTTTTCCGCGCATTACTGCAGGAATTTTATGTTGATCTCCCATCTTTCCTTCTTTTTTCATCCAATTATAAAATAATTTTGGAGAAAGAAATTCAACTTCAGGGGTCCCGAGATTTGCAGTCCTGGAAATCTTATAATCATTGTTTAGTAATTTAAGTTGTGCATCCAATTTTAATGCGAATTGCCTGCAGTTTGTATTTTCCTTTCCGGCTATAAACCATTTGTGATGATATCGGTTTTTATTCTGAACAGTTATAATCGTAAATTCTCTTGCCTCCATTTCAAAATGAGTAAGTGCTTTTTGTAATGCGGCATACATATTTTCCCATGAAAGATGTTCACCACAATCGCTGAGATAATGTTTCGTGCGCCCTGTAATTTTGATAGTTGCTTTTTTGGCATTAATGAATTTTATGGTATCGCCCAATAAATAACGCCAAGCACCTGAATTATTGGTGATCATTATTGCATAATCCACATCCTCTTCCACCTTATTAATGGTGATTGGATTTGCTAATGTTAACAAATTTCCTTCCTCATCAAAATTATTCTCATTAAATGGGATAAACTCATAGAAAATACTATTGTTGAGTAATAATTTCATTCCTTCATCTTTTTGAGAAGCAGTATAAGCAAAATAACCCTCTGATGCCATATACGTTTCGGCATAACCAATTTCTCTGTTAAATAATTTCTCAAATGCAGTTCTATAGGGTTCAAATACTATTCCCCCATGTATATAAAGATTGAGGTTAGGCCAGATGTCATGAATAGTTTCTACCTTATAATGTTCAATAATTTTATCTAAGACCATATATACCCAATTCGGGATACCACAAATTACCCCTACATTCCAATTTGGGGCATTTTTTACAATTGCATCAATTCGTTTGTCCCATTCTGCGATATTAGAAATTTCGTATCCGGGTTTATAATATTGTTTTGCGAACCATTTTGGTATAGCATGAGCTGCGCTAATTCCGCTCATATCCCCAAAATGTTTCCCATTGATTTCTTCAAGTGCTGTACTGCTGCCAATCATTAATACATGATTAGAAAATGTGTTTTGCGGCAAATCAAACTTTACCATGGTAAACATTTGTCGCATAGATGTTTTTCTTATCGATTTTATCATCTGCTTTGATACAGGAATGCATTTACTAGAGGCATTGGTTGTTCCGGAACTTAACGCAAAGTATTTGATCTTGCCTGGCCAACAGGTATCCCTATCCCCTCTTTTCATACGTTTCCACCATTCCTTATATATTTTTTCGTAGGTAAAAATAGGGACAAGCTTTTGAAACAAACTCAAATCATATTTTGCCGTTAATATCTGATCAAATAAATATTGTTTACCAAACTCGGTATCTTTTGCGGTATGTATTAATTTTTTAAAGGTTTTATATTGACTTTTGTAGGCATCTTTTTTATTTTTTTTACTTTCTTTGGAAAACGTTGCTGCCTTTTTAATTAATTTATCTGCAAACGCCATATTAATTATTTTTTATCTGCGACAAAAATAAATATTGAATAATATTAAAACTCAATTTGCATTTTTATTAACGGAGTATTAACACTAATCCCCTATTTTCTTAATATCCTGTTTACATTATACATTTTGCAATTGCTAATTTTCTCAAAATGTTAGGAAAAAATTAATATGCAATTGGAAACAATAGCATAAAATGGTTAAAATATGACTAATTAATTTATTACTTAAAGTTCAATTAAATATTTAAATACAATAAAATGTTCTTGCATTACCTAATTAAAAATTTATCTCCTATAAGTTAATTACAAAATAACCTGAATTCAGCATTAGGTTAATACTGTTCATTCATCTTTGCAAAAAAATTAAATATAAATGAAAAAAAATTACATTATCATTTCTTCAATTATTTTATTGTTGATTTGTGATCTAAGCGTAAATGCACAAATAATAGATCTGAAAAAAAGAGGCTCTTATACTACTGGTATATTTGATGAAGGAAGCACTGAGATCGCCGCATTTGATCCCTCCACAAATTATTTGTATTCTGTTAACGGTTTAACCGGCAATGTAGATGTTTTGGATATTTCTGACATAACACTTCCTACTCTGGCTTTTACCATTGATATTAGCGCCTATGGTGCCGGTGCTAATAGTGTTGCTGCAAAAAACGGAATTATTGTTATGGCAGTTGAAAACTATGTTAAACAAGACAACGGTATGGCTCTTTTTTTTGATGCCTTTGGAAATTACATCAATGGTGTTGAAGTAGGTGCGTTGCCTGACAATATTGTTTTTACTCCAAATGGAAATAAAGTTTTGGTAGCGAATGAAGGTGAACCGAGTGATGATTATCTGGTTGACCCACTTGGTACTGTTAGTATAATTGATATAACAGGTAGTGTTGAAACACTAGATCAATCTGATGTAACTACAATAGATTTTACTGCATTTGATCTTACAACTTTCACAAACGGTGTGCGTGTTTTTGGACCGGCTGCTGTTGCATCAAATGATTTTGAACCGGAATATATTGCAGTTTCCAAAAACTCCAAATTAGCTTATGTAACACTACAGGAAAACAATGCAATCGCGATAATTAATCTTCAAACACTTAGTGTGCAGATAAAAGGCCTTGGATTCAAAGATCACAGCTTACCAGGTAATGAAATTGATGGCACCGATAAAAATACCGGTATAACAAATATTGCAAACTGGCCTGTTTATGGAATGTATATGCCTGATGCCATTGAAAGTATAAGTTTAGCTGGTGGAAATTATTTAGTAATGGCAAATGAAGGTGACGTAAGAGACTACGACGGATTTCAGGAGGCATCAAGAATAAGCGGTTTGGTTTTAGATTCAATTATATTTCCCGATTCTCTGGATTTGCAAAATGAAAATGTAATCGGCAGATTAAATGTCACAACTACAATGGGAGATATAGATGCAGATGGCGATTATGATGAACTGTATGCATTTGGAGCAAGATCATTTTCTATAAGGAATACAAATGGCGATCTGGTGTATGATAGCGGAAATGAAATAGAAACCATTACAAACGAATACTTCCCATTAAATTTTAATTGTAGTAGTACAAGTAATACTAAAAAAGGCAGAAGTGATGACAAAGGACCAGAACCTGAAGGTTTGACTACCGCCAAAATTCTCGATAGTACTTATGTATTTGTTGGACTTGAGAGAATAGGTGGAATAATGGTATATAATATAACCAACCCCGTTTCTCCCTATTTTGTGCAATATATAAATGATAGAAATTTTGGCGAAACTCCGGGTGCAGGTACTGGTGGAGATCTTGGTCCTGAAGGTTTATTATTTATTTCTGCAAATAATAGTCCCAGCGGAAAAAATTTATTGGTGGTTTCCTATGAAATTAGCGGAAGTATAGGAATATATGAAACAGATATAACCTGTGGTTCAAATAAAGTTTTAGTTTGTTATAGTGGAATTACCTATTGCGTAAAACCCTCCGTAGCATCATTACTCTTAGCTTCAGGTGCTAGTTATGGTTCCTGCGAAGGGGAACGTTATGCTTACGAGGAAATGACCTTAGATATAGAGAATGAAGTAATGGCCATTTATCCAAATCCTGCCAACAATTTTGTTACTGTAACCTTAGGTGGATTTACAACCAGTAACATTAATTTGGAAATCATTGATATTACCGGAAAAGTGATCTTCACAAAGTTGATCTCAAATTCTATCACTGAAATTATCGAAGAAGAAATAAATGTTTCCGATCTGCCAACAGGTGTATATTTTATTTCAGCATTTGACGGAAAAATTACAAAAACTGATAAATTAGTTATTGAATAATAGCAAAATAGTTAACCTATGATTAAAAAGGCCCACTAAAAAGTGGGTTTTTTTATTCATAGTGATACTGTCATTTTTCTCGTCATTGAAGATTTATACATAATTAAATAAATTTTATCATGACTTCCGGGTGATTAGCTACTGAAACATGTAAGGCTTAACCTTTTTTCACAAATACAACAATTCTATTGCTATTTGTTCCCTTTAAATTATTGTGAACGCCCCAGATATTTGCGGTTTTAGTGAAATTTTGTGCATTAATGATAATATGTTTACAGGTAAATCCCGACTTTAATCCCATTGGCAAAACATATTCCTCCAACTTTATTTTTCCTTTTCGCACCTCTCCTACTTCAAATGCCAAAACGCCTCCGGGTTTTGTTATGCGGAATAATTCATTAAATACTTTTTGCATTACTTTCACCCAACCTTCAATTGTTTTCGACATAGTAATATTTTGTTCAATTGATTTAGTGTCTAAATCATTAAACCAACATCGCAACCAATTATCTTTAGAATATTGCACCACATCTAAAAATGGCGGTGACGTAATGGTCAACTGAACAGAATTATTTTTTATGGTTTTAGTATTTCCCGCATCCTTATTTAAAAAAATAGAATTGTGAGCCGCAGATCGCAAATGGTTTAATTGGATAACATTGATATCCTTTATAAGTGACCGTGATTTTTTTAAAATAAGATCTTTAGTGCTGCGATATTCCGGTTTTTGTTTTCGGTTTAAATTGATTTTTTTTTGTCGATCACGCGTAACAGCCTGATTCGGAGGTAAGGTGTAAACAGAAAAAAAACCAGGGGAATGACCGGTAAGCCTGTTTGTAGCTACCATACGAATCCATCGGTCTAAATCATCCTCCTTTTTCTCCTTTCTTCTTTTTTTCAACCATTGTCGCAGTTGCAAAATTTCATGAAAAGTATCCTTATGATAGAACATTGATAATTGATGTTCTTCTTTTATTACAGGTTCCTTTTTAATTTTATCAATTCTTTTCTCCAATGATTGCATGTCAGGAATATAGAGCCTTCCTTGTGATAAAATGGAACTTATCGGATTGATATCATTTGCAATAATATTTCTTCCCGACAAAGCGGCTTCAATAATTGTAGTGCCGCGGCCCGCAAAGGGATCATAAACAAAATCCCCTTTTTTGCTGTATCGCTGTATAAAATATTCAGGCAATGCTGGTTTAAAACAGGCTCTGTACGCTATTTCGTGCAGGTTATTGCCCTTTCGTTGCCCTGATGTCCAGAATTCACCGGTAAAAACATGTGTAACCTTATTCTGGAACCTTATCGTTGACTTAATAATCTTTGTGTCCATCTTCATAACCCATCCGGCAGAATATCCTCAAAAATGCAGCTTTTTTTAAGAAACATAACAATTTGTTCTGTGTAATTTGGAAAATCAAGAATAAATCCCAATATTTGCATCTAAAATATTATTATGCCCTACAGTAAAACACTCACATTTAATTCTCTCAACGACATATCTTTCGAGCCCTCAGCTGACGATATTAAGATCAAAGTAAGCGGAACATTGCTTGGTGCAATTAACAAAAGCTTTCCCGTTACAATATTTGTAACGGAAAGTGGTGGCACAAAAAGCATCACCTTGAAACAAATTGATACTTCTGTTTACACTGCCGGAAATACAGACGACCTTACTAAGGATACCATTTCATTTAACTACACTGATCTTCGCTGCAATTTGTTTATTGATGTATGTACAGGTAGCACTAACAGATATAAAACGATTGGCTGGACCGAAGATATGATAGGTCAAACTTGTATAGGTTCAGGTGGCGCAACATCCTATTTTGAAATCACCTCGGATCTTGAGCTAAAGGTGAAGATCGAACAGGTTAACTTCCCCAATAGTATCCAGAAATGGAGAATGGTAGCACGATATGCAACAAACGTGATGGTCAAGGAAACTAGTGCAAATGCATTGTGTTATTCCGGCCCATACTGTTATGCATGTAACTAATCAATCATATTTGTAATAGATTGTTTCTAAGATCAGCTTTTTTTCAATTTTACTTTTACACCATGCAAGCGTTTCTGACATCAGCATATAAATGTTTTCGTTTGTCTCATTTTTGAGTATCAAAAAAACCTCAAACATTTCATGGAATACTGATGTTAATTCATCTTTTGGTGTTTTGACCAATTTTTTAATATACGTGCAGAAAAGCTGTTCGAACTTTCCGTAGAGTTTTTCCTGCTTCATGGCACGAATGGTATTTCTGCAGAGTGACTCCATAAATACCAAATTGCCCAATTCAAAATGTAGCAACAATTGCATCATTTGAGCACCATGCTGCAATTCTGCTCTTGCACCAGATCTTTTTTCTAATACTCGTAAACAATGAACCAGTGCTTTCTCATAATCTTTTTTAATGAACAACATTACCATTATATTATAATTATTGATCAGAAAAAATGTTGCCGTAATTAATTTTTTATGTGTAGAACAAACTTTTTCAAATTCCTCAATTACGGACTCACTCAAATTAAACTTTCCCGTATTCATAATATATAATAATTTATGATGAATAACTGATACGGCTATGGATACCTCATCTTTCAATTTATCCTTTGGTAAGTTGCTAAGCTGTTCAATTACTTTTTCAAACTCATCATAAATACCTGCTTTATGCGATGCAGCCAAATAATTTGCCAGGGCATCAATGTAGTTGTGATTTACATTGTATTTGTGTTGCGGATAACTTTCAAACAGTTCAACAATTTTCTTGTTGTATTCAAATTGACCTTTAACATCATTATTAAATCGGCTTAGAAGGTTATGACTGCGCAAAAAAGAAATTTTTTCTGTAAATGTCTTTAATGCAGTATAATCTTTCAGCAGATCATGATCTCTATAAGCTGTGTACTCCTTTAATACTGCTTTGTCTTGTAACAAGGGATCCATAATTATTTGCGCCCAAAGCGTGTATGCAATTCGCCCGAGATCTGCTTCATTATTTAAATGGTGCAAAACTTTAACCTCTTCATTATGAATTTCCTCAATTTTCCGCATTGGGTCTCCGCCGGTATATTTTAGGGCATAAACACGTTCTCTTTGGATTATTGCAAGCAGTAGATACATCAGATCATGTGTATAGGCTAATTCTTTTGCACGTTTCATCGTTTTTGCGCGCATGCCTATCAAACCCTTTTCCGTGTAGAATAACTCATCCTGTATCAGATCAAATACTTCTGTAGCAACATCTTTTTCCGACCGATAGAGCCGCATACTTTTCATGATCATGTCGTGTAAATACACTTTAACACGAGGCAACATTTCAATCTCCGCTTTTACTTTTAATTTCTTTTTTAAAAGATGTTCATCATAAATTACCTCCTGACCGTCGATAAGGTCAAATACCTTTAAATAGGATTTTGATTTTCCGGAACCCTGCCTGTCCGCAAATAAACGGAAATATCTTTTTTCGCTCGAATTCAGCGATTTTATCAATAAATACAGGTCGTCTCCGGGTATATTCATGGTCAATTTTAATGTTTTGTAAATATAATCACTTAAACGACGTGTGCTAATTTGAAAATTAGACTAATGTCACAATTTACAGAAAACATTGTCCTTTATGCATTTCAACGGAATAACAATTTAACTTTATTTATATATATCTGTTGGAAGTTGTATATTATATCAAAATTTGGTTTTCCGGCATCTGTTTACCAAAATATCTTTGGTTCTGTAATCAAAAACAACACGACTAATGAAAAGCAAATTACACCTTATCGAAGCTGATCTACTGAATCCTGTAGCCTTCAGCGAACGCGAAACTCAAATCCTACAATTAATTGCAATCGGTAGAACTTCAAAAGAAATTGCAGACGAACTTTTTTTAACAATTCACACTGTAGATTCTCACAGGCGAAGAATGATCAAACGGGTAAAAGCCAAAAACATTTTCGGTGTATTCAATTACACCATTCGTTTCGGCATAGTTAACCCAATGGTCTTCAGCGACCCTTATCTGGTATAGACCTTAAAAATAGAAGAGGAAACACAAAACACCCTGCTATCCCAAATTTAATATTCTCACCTAAGGCTGTGAAACAAAGCCGTTCTGTAATTGGAACGGCTTTTATTTTTTATCGGGTCAAACGGTATATTTGCACCTATAAATGGAAATTTTTGAATACATATTTTACCTAGGTGTAATTAATATTGTTTTTTCTGCAGGTTGGAAGATACTGGCTACAATTATTTCTTCTCTGTTAAATGATATTGGAATAAATAAAGAAACTTCCTTTCTCGTATTCAAAACACTTGGTTATTATATACTGGTGTCAATGGCTGCAATGGTTACAGTTACACACATGGAACAAACCTACAATCTTGCAGCAATGGCTTATGCAATAACCGGTACCTTTGTAATCTATGCTACCATAGCGAGCAATCTCGAACGCAACAGATGGCGTGCCGTTATGAATTATGAAAGAAAACGCATTCGCGTAATGCGATTTGACGGCTATTTATTAATGGCATGTATTGTTCTTTTCATTGTTACGCTATTAAAACCGGAGATCGCAAACATCCCTCCACATACTTGGATATTAACTACTATTGATAAAATATTTAACACCTCTATCCTGAAATATATCATCGGATTTTTTGCTTTCTTTTATATGCTCAATATTATTTTCAGAGGAATTAAAGCATCAGATGAAGTTTTCGCCCTCCTGTTCAATCGCAAACGCAATAAAACAACAACAGGAACGCAAAATGATGATGGAAGTTACACTGAATACGAAGAAGTAACAGATGACAACACCACACTTCCAAAATAATATTATACAACATGCCGTTTAGTAAAAAACCCAAATGGTAAGAACTTCATTATTCCTTTTAGTTTTAATTATCTGTCAAAACCTCTTAGGCCAGCAGGTGCAATGGGCTTCCACTGTTGTGCGATTTTCTACTGAATATTCCAGAACACAATATTCTGCAAAACAAGTTATCGGGAAACCCAATAAATTACCGGCATCCGGTGAAAGTATGGTGGCATGGGCTGCCTCAACACCTGACAATCCCAATGGTGAATTTATTCAGGTGGGATTTACAAATCCACAAAAAGTTAAACAAATAGGTGTTGGTGAAAATAATTGTCCGGGTTCTGTAAAGGAAATAATTTTATTTTCCACTGATGGCAAAAAATATTCTGTTTATAAAAATGATACCATAACTCCCGAATTTACTTCAGGAGGCAGAATATTCAGAGTATTTATTCCGCTTACCGATTATTTGGTGAGTGCGGTAAAAGTAGTTTTAAATACGAAAGCAATTCCCGGAATGAATCAAATAGACTGCATCGGAATTTCGGAAAGTGACGAACCTATCAAAGCAAAAATTAATGAAGCAACCTATACGGAGGAAGTGCCAGATCCCGAAAATCTTGGACCAACAGTAAATTCCAACGCTGATGATATGTTCGCATTTATTGCACCGGATGGAAAAACATTGTATTTCGCCCGCAAAAATTATATTGAAAATACTGGGGAGGCTCTTCGAGATGATATTTATGTTTCCTTCCTCGAAAACGGAAAGTGGACACAGGCAAAAAATATTGGAAAACCTTTAAATAACGATCAGCACAACTACGTCTCCTGGATAAGTCCCGATGGAAATAATCTGCTTCTAGCAAATAATTATGAAAAAGTGAAACAGGATATTTCAGTCTCCAAAAAAAATGACAAGGGTTGGTCATTTCCCAAAGCATTAAAAATAAATGATTTTTATAACGACAATGAATTTTCCTGTTATCATATGAATACCGAAGGAAATGTAATTCTTATGAATATTGTAAGACCTGACAGCTATGGTGATATGGATATTTATATGAGTCGATTACAACAGAACGGAGTATGGACCGAACCAAAAAATATTGGCAACACCATCAATTCTGCCGCTGTGGAGGGAAGTGTTTTTATTGCAGCAGATAATAAAACAATTTATTTTGCATCCAATGGCATTAGTGGTTACGGCGGTTACGATATGTTTATGAGCAAACGTCTCGACGATACCTGGCTGCATTGGAGCGAACCTATTAACCTCGGAAAAAAAATAAATTCTTCCGGTCACGATTATTATTATACAATTCCGGCAAGTGGTGATTATGCCTATTTTTCTTCTACTGCTAACTCTTATGGAAAGGCGGATCTGTTCCGAATAAAATTACCGGAAATACTTCAGCCGGAGGCAGTTACCTTAATGAAAGGAAAAATAATTGATGCCGAAACCAAAAAAGA
Organism: uncultured Chitinophagales bacterium; assembly: GCA_964638865.1. Lineage (GTDB taxonomy): Bacteria > Bacteroidota > Bacteroidia > Chitinophagales > BACL12 > UBA7236. Next base: position 11,058 of record CAZXBG010000021.1, read on the forward strand.
GATTAATGCAGAAATTGAATTTGGTGGATTGATTAGTGAGGAGCCAAAAGGAATTGCTACAACAACGGAAGGCGGATATCAGATTATTATACCGGAGGATAATTATAATGTAACAATTAAAAAACCCGGTTATTTTCCTGTGACAAAAACACTAGAAGAAAATTTAGATTTTGAAGAGCAGGATTATAATACGGAAGATGCGTTGGAAACGATAAAACACGATATTAAAACCGAATTGCGTGCAGAGATAAAAACCAAACCACTTTCAGAAGATGAAATTATTAAAGAGGTAAATAAACGTGTTGAAGAGGAACTGACCACTACAACAACACTGGAAAAGGACAGTATTATTAAAGAAATAACCGGAGAATTAAAGACCACTAAAGATACACTTTATTCGGAGGTCACAGAAGATATTGAAATGATTCCGATCCGCGCAGGCACAATTATAAGACTGGATAATATTTTCTTCGAGGCAAATAAATCTGATCTTATGGAGGAATCATTTGTTGCCTTGGAGGGGGTTGTTGAATTTTTAAAGAGCAATCCGAATATTTACGTGGAAATAGGCGGACACACCAATGGTTTGCCAAACGATGATTTTTGTTTTAAATTATCAAACGCCAGAGCTAAAAGTGTTACAGAGTATCTTATTTCAAAGGGTTTAAAACCCGATCATATCACCTGGAAAGGGTACGGCAAAACGGAACCCATAGCAGATAACGCAACAGTTGCCGGACGCAAAAAAAACCAACGAGTGGAATTAAAAATCATTAGTGTGGAGTAATATTTCCGCTTTCGATATGTTTTTCAGGTAAACTTCTTAAGTATTTCTTGTTTACTTTCCTTTATATCCTCACAAACAATTATTTTAGCATCTCTAAAAAATAGACATGACTTCAAAAATAACTTACGATGTATCAACTCCAAATCCTCACACACATTATTTTGATGTAGTATTAAGTTTGGAAGGTTTATCAGAAATGACTACTGACCTTCAAATGGCGGTTTGGACTCCCGGTTCTTATATGGTAAGGGAATATGCAAAAAACGTAGAACAAATAAAAGTTTATGGGGAAGATGGCAGCGAATTGCCCGCAGAGAAATTAAATAAAAATAACTGGCGTGTAAATAATGCAGGAAAAAATTTCAAATTTCAATACAAGGTATATGCATTTGAAGAAACAGTGAGAACAGGGTTTTTGGATGAATCGCATGCGTCAATAATTCCAGCTGCATTATTTATTTTTCCTGTTGGTATTGATGTGCCGGTATTAATACAGTTTCATCCATTTTTTATATGGAAAAACATCTCTACTTCTTTAGAAATGGTGGATAATGACCAATGGAAACGTATTGCCCCAAACAGCGATATTTTAATCGACAGTCCCATAGAAATAGGCAACCACAGTATACACAAATTTATAGCTGCAGGGGTAGAACATGAATTGGCTATTTATGGAGAAGGCAATTATAATACAGAAAAAATTGAGTCTGATATTATTAAGATCATAAACGCAGAAGTTTCTGTTTTCAGACATCATCCTTGTACAGATGACAAATATTCCAACAATCGTTACGTATTTATCTTGCAAAACAGCAACACCGGCAGAGGAGGATTGGAACATCTTAATTCCACCAGCTTAATTTATAAACGATTGGGTTATACTCCAGAAAGCAGTTATCGGGAATTCATCAGTTTGGTGAGCCATGAATATTTTCATCTTTGGAATGTAAAACGATTGCGTCCTGCTGCACTTGGTCCATTTGATTATACTTCTGAAAATTATACAACTTCTCTTTGGATAGCGGAAGGATTTACAAATTATTACGATGATATTATTTTGCGCAGGGCAAATATTATCACAGAACAGAATTATCTCGAAATAGCAGAGAAAAATATCAACGATGTGGAAAATGCGCCCGGCAAAACAATACATCCTGTTGCACAAGCAAGTTTTGATGCATGGATAAAATATTATCGCCAAAATGAAAATAGCAATAATGCTCAGGTAAATTATTATACAAAAGGAGGAATACTTGCCATGTTATTGGATATGCAGATCATCGCGCACTCAGATGGAACGCACTCCCTTGATGAGGTGATGCGGGAGGCATACGAAACCTTTTACTTAAAAGAAGATCGCGGATATACTGAAACAGAATTTAAATTAATTCTGGAAAAATATACCGGAGTTGATCTTACCTCTTTTTATGCTGATCATGTTTTTGGAACAGTTGCAATTGATTACCAAAAATATTTTGAACCACTCGGAATCACCTTAGAAAATATTATAAAAGACACAGTGGAAACTGACCTCGGAATAAGTATTAATGACAAAAATATCATCACCCAAATAAGAAAGAATTCTTCCGGAGAAAGGGGGAAATTAAATGTAAATGATGAAATAATTGCTATCAATAATTTTCGATATACCCCTACCCTACTTTCCACCATAACTGAAAATATATTTCCAGGAGCATTTCTAATTTGCATTGTAAATCGCGGAGGAATTATTCAAAGTTTTGAAATACAATTGCAAAAAACTGATAAGGTGAATTATAAAATTATTATTGACGCCTCAATATCTGAACGGCAAAAAAAAATATATGCAAAATGGTTACATCTCAGCTAAACAGTCGAATTGTTCACAATAAATCAATTCAAAATGATTATTCAGATCAGAAAGTTGAAAAAAATGAAATCCACATTCTAAATTAATTGCCTTACAATGTTTTTTATATTTTCTTTTTGTGCGCTTTGTGTCTCCGTGGGACAACATTATTTTTCCCAATAAGAGACACAAATAAACAACGGGAATGATTGTGCGTGAAAAAAAATGTCTCGCAAAGGCGCAAAGAAAAAATAAATGCGATCTGCATTTTAAACACATACTACAACTTTGCGACTTTGCGTAAAAAAAAATGTCTCGCAAAGGCGCAAAGACGCAAAGAAACAGCCGGAATGAATGTGCATAGAAAAACATATCACACATAGAATATAAGGATATAAAGTTTTATAATAATTGCCTAATAATGTTTTTTTTACTTTTCTCTTTGTGGTTTGTGGGAAACCATTTTTATAGAAGTTGGCTAATTGTAAACTTTAAGATTTTTTGTAAATAGTTCCGGCATCACTTTGAGCGGTTGGTAAAATGGTAATTTCCTCCAGATTAACATGAGCCGGGCGACTTGCCGCAAAATATACCACATCTGCAATATCTTCCGCTTTTAATGCATCATAACCCGAATAAATATTTTTCGCTTTTTCTTCATCTCCATTAAATCGCACTATACTGAATTCCGTTTCTGCTAAACCCGGAGAAATATTGGTCACTTTAATTCCATAAGGTAACAGGTCCATGCGCAATCCTTTGCTCAAAGCAGTTACTGCATGTTTGGAAGCGCAATATAAATTGCCCATTTTATAGACTTCCAAACCTGCTAAAGAAGAAATATTAATAATATGGCCTGATTTTTTTTCCATCATCCCTACTACCAAAAATTTAGTAACATACATTAATCCCTTCAAATTTGTATCAATCATTGTTTCCCAATCTTCGATATTGCCATCCTGAAAAAGATCGCGACCTGCAGCAAGTCCTGCATTATTAATTAAAACATCAATATTTTTCCATTCGGCGGAAAGTGTATTTATTTGTTTTTCCACATCCATTTTATCGCGTACATCAAATACCAAAACAATTACTTTTACGCCAAACGATTGTTCCAAAACATCTTTTAATTTTTCCAAACGCTCCCTTCTCCGTGCACAAATTATCAGATCATATTTTTGAGATGCGAATTTTTCAGCACAAGCATTTCCGAATCCCGAACTGGCCCCTGTTATAAAAGCAATTGGCATATAGTAAGTATTTAAGAGGCAAGATTAATTAAAATTCAGCACTAGCACAGCAACATTTTTTTTTAGTCTGCGCAATTCTCCGGTTCGTCTATATTTTTAACCTCTTAATCGGCAGTTCTTTGATTAGCTCAAAAAACCGTTGTTTCTTTGTAAAATATAATAAACAAAATATCGTCCTATTGGTTATTAAGATCAACAGATTACTATGAAAAAAATATTTACCCTTTTTTTATCCCTTTGCAGTATCACACTAACATTTGCCCAAACCACTATCAGCGGCAATGTATCCGACACGAAAAAGGAAAAACTTCCCGGTGCCAATATCATAATTAAGGATACCTACGATGGCACAACAACCGATTCTATAGGAAATTTTACCTTTACAACCTACGAAACAGGAACTCAGATCCTTATCGTTTCCTTTATTGGATATGAAAATTATTCCGATACCATTAAACTTTCTGCAACAACAATAAATTTGGACATTGTCCTAAAAGAGATGTTCAACGAATTGAATGCAGTTGTAATTTCAGCTGGAGCATTTGAAGCCAGTGATGAAAAGAAGAACACCATTCTTAAACCCTTGGATATTGTTACCACAGCAGGTGCAGAGGGAGATATCTATGGAGCCCTGGAAACCTTACCCGGAGCCAGTAAAGTTGGAAATGACGATGGATTATATGTTCGCGGGGGAAGCGATTACGAAACAAAAACAATTATTGATGGAATGCCTGTAAATAACCCCTATTTTTCTACTGTGCCCGACGTACCATCCAGAGGACGTTTTCAACCATTTATGTTCAAAGGAACCGTTTTCAGCACAGGTGGATATTCTGCAGAATACGGACAGGCTCTCTCCTCTGCAGTAATTTTAAACACAGAGGATATGCCTGATTTTAGCGCATCGGGAGTAAGTATTGCACCCATTTTTCTTGGTGCATTTCATACCCAAAAATTCAATAAAGATAAAACTGCATTAGGTGGAGGTTTTAATTACACCAATCTGGCTTTATTTGATGAAGTGTATAATCCTGCAACCTTTGAATGGATAAATAGTGTGGAAGCAATAGATGGAAGTTTATTTTTCAGACAAAAAACCTCTCAAACAGGGTTATTGAAAGTATATTTTCAGAAAGAAAGTTCAAATTTCAGTCTTCGCACACTCGATATCGACAGTTTACCGCAAACTGACGACATTGAGTTAGGAAATAACTACAATTATTTTAACGCATCGTGGCGCGAATTGCTAACAGATAAATGGGGTGTTAATGCAGGTGTGAGTTACAGTAAAAATAATGATGATATAGTTGTGGATGGATTTGATGTTGGCAGGGCTGATGAAACGTATCAGGCAAAAATTACCTTTAACAATGAGATCACCAAAAAAATAAAAATACGTTACGGAGCCGAATATCAAAATCAACATTTCGAACAAAAAGCAGGAATATTAAATTTCGGAATTGACGATGATTATTTCGGAACCTTTGTAGAAAGTGATATTTTTATTACCAATGATATTGCAGGAAGAATAGGTGTTCGCGCAGAATATTCAGAGGCCCTGGGTAAATTTAATTTAGCACCTCGTGTATCGCTTGCATATAAAACGAGTAAAAATGCACAAATATCTTTTGCTTACGGCGATTTTTATCAGACTCCGCAACCAAACTATTTATATGTTGCAGAAACGAATCCCCTCGCCTATGAAAAAGCAACACATTACATTTTAAATTATCAGTACATCACAAACGAACGCACTTTCCGCATTGAGGGATATTATAAAAAATACAGCGATCTTATAACACAGGATTCTTTTAATCTCGAAAATTTTTATTTCGATTATTCCAATCAGGGATATGGTTTTGCACAGGGAATTGATCTATTCTTCCGCGATAAAAAAACGATCAAATATGCAGATTTCTGGATATCCTATTCCTTCCTCGATACAAAAAGAAAATTTTCGAATTATCCGGAAGAAGTTACACCAACTTTTGCCGCACAAAATATTTTAAGTTTAGTATATAAACATTATATTCCTTCCATAAACACACAGGTTGGAGCAACCTATAGATATATAAGCGGATGGCCTTATTATAATCCAAATGCAGAGGAATTTCTCAGTGATATTTCTCCCGCACTGCATAACCTTGCCGTAAATGCAAGTGTACTTACAAGTTTATGGGGCAACTTTACCGTATTCTTTATTTCCTGGGATAATGTTTTACAACTTGATCAGATCTATGGTTACCAATATTCATCAAATGGTGAAAATATGATCGTGAGTCAGGCTCCGATTAAAAGCACACTATTTTTCGGAATATTTATGTCGATACTTTATGGAGATGACAGAAGGGTGAATGATATCGATATTGATAAATCGGCAGAATAATTGCTAGGTAACATTTTAATTTAAATCATTAAATTAATATCTATTCAAAATACATCAAAATAAAAATTATGAAAAAACTACTATTCATTTTAACAATTACTTTAACAACATCAGCAGTATTTGCACAAAGTGCGAAGTACAACGATGCTATGACAAAAACGCTAACGGAAATGGATACGCTCCGTTTAGCCGATCAATTCATGGCAATTGCAAATAAATTCGAAAGAATAGCGATGGTGGAAAAAAATATGTGGCTTCCTTATTATTATTCTGCGTTAGCGCGTTGCACAGCTGTTTTTATGTATAACGACAATGCAAAAACAGATGCTATTTTAGACGTAGCAGAAAAACATGCAAAAATTGCAGATTCACTTCAACCTAAAAATTCGGAAGTGCTGGTTTTAAGAAGTATGGTTTTAGGTGGTCGAATAATGGTTGATCCAATGTCTCGCGGACAGTCGCTCGGAATGCAAGGTATGATGTTAATGAGTGAGGCGATGCAAATAGACCCCACTAATCCAAGGGCCTATTATATGTTAGGGCGGTCTTTATTTTATACACCACCTCAATTTGGCGGCGGAAAAGATCAGGGTTGTGAAATGTTTACCAAGTCGAAAGCGAATTACGCAATTTTCAAACCTGCAAGTGCCTTACATCCAAATTGGGGGGAAGATCAGGTGGATGAAATGTTGTTACAGTGCGCACCTCCAAAGGATCCTGCTACCGGTGGCGATAAGGAATAAAACATCTCAAAATATTTTAAAGATCCTGCCGATTGGCGGGATCTTTTTTTGACCGAAGTTTCAATATCATCTCTGTGTAAAGATTAGTTATAAACTTTGTTAAGTTTAATAAATAATAACAATATTAGTTACCTTTGGTTTATAAAACTTATAATCAAAAATTATGAAAAAAATTTACCTCTCATTACTACTCGTTCTCGGAATTGTAGTTTTTAGCAACACGAATGCTAAAGCGCAGCTGGAGAACGGAACCATAGCACCTGATTGGACCTTAACGGACATCAACGGCGTGCAGTGGAACCTTTACACTTTGCTTGATGAAGGCAAAAGTGTGTTCATCGATTTTTCGGCTGTTTGGTGTGGCCCATGTTGGAGCTATCACAACACCGGTAATCTGGAAACTCTATATGAAGATTACGGACCTGATGGAACCAACGAAGTAATGGTTTTTTTTATTGAAGGTGATGGTGCAAGTACCATCGATGAATTAAATGGAATTGGAGCAGGAACGCAAGGTGACTGGGTTAGCGGAACAGGCTATCCTATAATCTTAACTCAGGCAGGTGATCCTAGTTATTCCGTAGTTCCTGATTATGAAATTGCTTATTTCCCAACTATTTACCGCGTTTGTCAAAACAGGATCATCGAAGAAGTTGGACAAGTTTCCACAGCAGTACTTTACGCTTCTATTGATGATTGCGCTTCTGCTTCTGTTAATGTTGACCCAAGTATCCTTACCTACGACGGACCGGTTATCGGTTGTTCAGAGGTAGATCTTGAAATTACTATTCAGAATATGGGTTTTGATCCACTTACAGCATGCACAATCACCGCATTTGATGGCGCTACTGAAATTGCGTCTATAGCCTGGACAGGTAATCTTACCACTTATCAGATTGACAACGTAAGCTTAGGAACTGTTTCTTTAACTGATGCTAGCACAGATATCGAAATTCGCATAACTTCAGTTGATGATAACGACTTGAATAACAGCATCGAAACTACTATCACCTACGAAGATGATGTAACTGTTGTAATTCACCTTGAAGTTAAAACTGATGAATATCCAACTGAAACCCGTTGGGAATTGGTTGATGAGAGCACCGGCGATGTATTATATGAAGATGGACCCTATTCAAATGGTGAAAATAGCGAGATCGTTTATGACGAAGATCTTATCTTGCCAGGAGTTGGATGTTACACCTTTACTTGCTACGATGCATACGGTGATGGCCTTTTAGGAGCTGCTTACTATAAAATATTTGCTTCTGATGGTGGTTTGATCACTTCCGGTGGCGAAAATGTTGGGTTTGAAAAATCCGATGCATTGAAAGTAAATAACGAAACTGCTATTGAAGACATAGCTGCTTTAAACGGTGTTTCCTTATATCCTAACCCTGCAAATACCTCTTTCACTTTTGATATCAATATGAATCAAACTGCTGAAGTTGCTATTAGCGTTGTGGACATGTATGGAAAAGTGATCGCTAACATAGCTAATTCAGCTTTGGTTGCCGGTTTACATTCTTTTGAAGTATCTACCGAAAATATGTCAAATGGTATTTATTTTGTGAAAATGACAGAAGGCGGAAATAACGCGGCTGTTAAATTCACGGTTTTCCATTGATTTCAATCAATATACAATACACAAAAACTCCTGCCTAAAAACAGGAGTTTTTTTTATTGGGCAAATCCGGATCAATTTTCCACAAATTAATGTATACACATTAAAATTTGGTTATTAATAATATCCTTATATTTGTTACCTAATAAAACTATTATGATGAAAAAATTCCTCTCTATTATCCTCCTGTCTACTTCCCTTTTACTGATCAGCACTAAGGCTGATGCACAGTTAGAAGAAGGTAGCATAGCGCCTGACTGGACACTTACCGATATTAACGGTGTTCAATGGAACCTCTACACCCTTTTAAATGAAGGTAAAAGTGTATTTCTGGATTATTCAGCCGTATGGTGCGGACCATGCTGGAGTTACCATACAGGTGGCAATCTGGAAGCTTTGTATGAAGATTATGGTCCAGACGGAACAAATGAGGTGATGGTATTTTTTATTGAGGCTGATGGTTTCAGCACTATTGATGAATTAAATGGTATTGGCGCCGGAACGCAGGGCAACTGGGTTGCAGGTACACCCTATCCAATTATTTTAACAAATGTTGGTGATGCAAGTTATGATGCAGTTAGCGATTATGAAATAGCATATTTCCCTACAATTTATCGCGTTTGCCCCAACAGAATTATTAAAGAAGTTGGACAGGTTTCTGAAACCGTTCTTTACAATTCTATAGCAAGTTGCGAAATTGCAAGTGCCTCTATAGATCCAAGTATCATGGCATATACAGGGGAAACTGTTGGCTGTTCAGAAGTGGAATTATCTATCAATATGCAAAATATGGGTTTCGATCCACTTACATCTTGCACAATTAAAGCATTTGAAGGTGCAACAGAATTACTTTCTTACGATTGGTCCGGCGACCTGAGCATTTACGAAATGGAAGAGATCGTTATTGGCTCTATAACTTTAACTAGTGCTGAATCTGATATCGATATTGAAATAACATCACCTGATGATATTACAGATAATAATACTGTTTCAACAACTATTAGTTATGAAGATAATATCAGCATGGTAATACACCTTGAATTTAAAACAGATAATTATCCTACGCAATTGCGTTGGGAAGTGATAGATGAAAGCACAGGCGAACAGATCTACGAAGATGGTCCATATACCAATGGAGATAAAAACGAAATTGTTTTTGATGAAGATATTACCTTACCGGGTTTAGGATGTTACACATTTAATTGTTTCGACACAGGTGGAGATGGCATTACCGGTTCTGGATATTTTAAATTATTTAATGATGCGGGGGGATTAATTGTTCAGGGAACTGAAAATGTAGGTTACAAACAAGCAGTAGCGTTAAAGGTTGCAAACGAAACTGCAATTACCACTATTGCTGCTGTTTCTGCATTCAGTATTTATCCTAATCCTGCACAATCAGAATGCACAATTAATTTTGATCTTGCTACTTCAGAGGAAATGAATATTGCTGTTGTTGATCTTTTAGGGCGTGAAATTAATTCCGTAATAAACAGTAATTTATCTGCCGGTGATCATTCTTTCACTATTGATATTACAAATTTTGCAAATGGTATTTATTTCGTGAAAATGGAAAGTAATGGTGTAAATCAAACTGTGAAGTTTGTAGTTGCACATTAATTAAATAGATATTTTAATAGGAGACCCTTCCAATTTTGGAGGGGTTTTTTATTTGAAAAAAACGCCTGCATTAATCATGACCTTTAAATGGCCAAAAGTTTAATATACTAATTATCCATTTCACCTTCGACCCTGAAAGTGTCAAATTTTTATAATACCAACCTCACACAGAAACGAAGATAACGAAGGGGTCGCATGTTTTGCTTAAACAGCAACACCCTACATCAAAAATAAATATCCTAATAACATGGTAAATAGTGTAATGATGAACGCACCCGATATATCCAACCAAAATCCTGCTCGCATCATTTGACGTGCAGATATCTTTTCTGTTGCGAATACTATCGTATTTGGCGGTGTCCCGACGGGTAACATAAAGGAATAACTTGCTGCAATAGTTATAGGTAATAATATCATTAATGGCGGCAAACCAAGTTGTATCACAACAGGAATCATGATCACCATAAATACGTTTACTGTTGCAGTGTTGGAGGCAAATTCAGAAAATAATGTGGTGATAACACATAAAATAAAAATGAGCAACCACAATGGTAAATTTTGCAGTCCGATCAAATTTCCTGCTATCCATTTATCTAATCCGGAAACCTCCACTCCCTTTGCCAACGCAAATCCACCACCAAATAAAAAGATGATACCAATGGGAATTTTTTTAACTTCCTCCCACGTTACAATCGTGCTGTCTTTAATATTTTTAGATGGAAAAAACAATAAAACACCAGCCATAAAAATGGCAACATAACTTTCCCCAACAAAATCACCATTTGGCAATAAATGTCGCCAACCATACATTGTAAAACTTCCGAAATCTTTATCGTCGAGGGTTATCCATAATAAAATTGCAATACCAAAAACAACAGATATCACCTTTTCTTCAAACCCGAGTTTTCCCAACTTAATTTTTTCGTCACGACAAAAATTCATGTCAGGTTTTAAATGATCGCTATTCCTTAAAAATAATACACGAAATAATACGATCATGATCGTCAACATACACAAACTCATCGGAAATACCATAACAAACCAATTGGAAAATGTAAGCGGAGTACCATCGGGAAAACTATCGTCGTAAAAGTTTTTCATCACCATATTAGGTAATGTTCCAACTAATGTTGCAGTACCTCCTATGGATGACGCAAAAGATACTGCCAGCAATAACGCTGCTGCCAATCCTGTTTTCTTTTTATCATCTCCGCCATGTATCTGATCCACCACAGCTAAAACAATGGGTAACATCATTAAAGTTGTGGAAGTATTATTCAGCCACATACTGATGAAATAGGCAGTAATCGAAAATCCGAATAATAAACGTCCGGGAGTATTTCCAAATTTTAAAAGAATATTAAGCGAAATTCTTTTGTGTAAATTCCATCGTTCAATTGCAAAGGTGAGAATGAATCCACCGATGTAAAGAAAAATAACATCCTTCATATATTGAGGAGCAACATCTTTAATATCCATAATGCCTAATAATGGAAATAAAATAACCGGCATCAGACTGGTAACAAAAATATTCACCGACTCCGTTATCCACCAATAAGCCATCAATACCATTACTCCGGCTGCTTTGCAAAGCATCAGGTCATTTCCCTGTGCAGAAAGTATATAAGCAGCCAAAAATCCTAATAAAGGGCCGGCCAGTAATTTCAATTGTTTCCCCATAAATAAAACCTAAATGTGCGAAATACATGGGAGAAAAAAAAATATTGAATTAACACCTGGTATAAGATGTTTGAAATATCAAATAATCAATTCTCCCCAATAAACAAAAATGCAATTTTTTTCATTCTAAACTGGGTGACATTGTTCGTACGCAAGTTATATCGGTAACATCAAATCACAAAAAAACAGAAATTAAGCAGGCATGAAACATTGGTATCCACACACAAAAAAAAGATTCAAAGTGATTTGTAAAATCTATAATTCAAATTGTTTATAACACGAAAATTTTAGTAAAAACTCCCCGAAAAACATACTTTATCCTGATTTGAATTTAGGCAGTAAACAATCAAATGAATTTATAATTTTGCACTATGCAGGAAATTATTGAAAGGGCCTGGTCAAACAGAGCCTTATTAAAGGAGGAAAATGTTCAGAAAACCATTCGTGAAGTGATATCCCTATTGGATATTGGAGAAATACGCATTGCGGAAAAAATTGACGAGAACTGGCAGGTGAACGAATGGATAAAAAAGGCGGTGATCCTGTATTTTCCCATTCAGCAAATGCACACGATGGAAATTCCTCCCTTTGAATTTCACGATAAGATCCCTTTAAAAACCGGATACGCAGCCAAAGGAATTAGGGTAGTTCCGAACGGAATTGCCCGATACGGCAGTTTTCTTGCGCCAGGGGTAATTTTGATGCCTTCGTATGTTAATATTGGCGCCTACGTAGATTCCGGAACTATGGTAGATACCTGGGCTACTGTAGGCAGTTGTGCTCAAATTGGAAAAAATGTGCATCTGAGCGGGGGTGTTGGCATTGGGGGTGTTCTGGAGCCCGTGCAGGCAAGTCCGGTAATTATTGAGGATAATTGTTTTATTGGGTCGAGGTGTATTGTGGTAGAAGGAGCATTAATTGAGGAGGAAGCCGTTTTGGGAGCAAATGTGGTGATAACCCAATCGACTAAAATTATCGATGTTACCGGATCTGAACCAATTGAATATAAAGGCAGAGTACCGTCAAGAAGTGTTGTTATCCCCGGGTCTTATACTAAAAAATTTCCTGCAGGTGATTATCAGGTTCCTTGCGCACTTATTATAGGAACCAGAAAAGAAAGCACTGATAAAAAGGTGAGTCTTAACGATGCATTACGAGAAAATAATGTTGCGGTCTGATTTCAGGAGTATCAAATTATCTAAATTTTTTCGATACGCATTACACACATAATTACTATTACATTATTAATAAATGATTGAACCGAAGACACATAAAATAAATTTTCATTTTTCGAAGGAAGAAAAATATCTTTTCGACAAAATTACTGCGGTATCGGAGGAGTTGAATTATCCCTGTTATATTGTTGGAGGATATGTACGCGACAAATTGTTGTACCGCGATTTTAAAAAAGACATTGATTTTGTATGTGTGGGAAGTGGAATTGAATTGGCGAGGAAGGTTGCTTCTATCCTACCCGGCAATCCTTTTGTGCACGAATTTAAAAACTTCGGAACTGCGCATTTTACTTATGCAGGTCTTGAAATTGAGTTTGTTGGCGCAAGAAAAGAATCTTATCACAAAGAATCGAGAAAACCTGTTGTAGAAGATGGCACTTTGGAAGATGATCAATTGCGGCGGGATTTTTCCATTAATGCAATGGCAATTTCATTGGAAAAAAAAGATTGGGGGATTTTATTAGATCCATTTAATGGAATGCAGGATCTCGAGGATAAAATTCTTCGCACTCCCACGGATCCGAATATTACCTTTTCTGATGATCCGTTGCGCATGATGCGCGCAATTCGATTTGCAACGCAATTGGATTTTACTATTGAGCAAAAAACATTAGATGCGATAACAAATAATAAAGAAAGAATTAAAATAATTTCTCAGGAAAGAATAACTGATGAATTAAATAAGATTATTTTATCCGTAACTCCATCTAAAGGATTTATTTTATTATCAGAATCAGGTTTATTGGAAATCATTTTTCCGGAGTTTTATAATTTACACGGCACAGAAATAATTGACGGGAAAGGTCACAAAAATAATTTTTATCACACTCTGGAGGTGCTCGATAATTTAGTGCCATATACCAATGACCTCTGGTTGCGCTGGGCTGCAATTTTACATGATATTGCAAAACCTGCTACTAAAAAATTTGATGTAAAAATTGGATGGACCTTTCATGGTCACGAAGTGGTTGGTACGCGTATGACAAAACAAATATTTAAAAAATTAAAATTGCCTTTACAAAATGAAATGCGTTTTGTAGAGAAATTGGTTCTGTTACACCTAAGGCCAATTTCCCTCACAAAAGAAAATGTAACAGACAGTGCCATTCGCAGATTATTATTTGAAGCGGGTGATGATATGGAGAGTTTGTTATTGTTGTGCAATGCCGATATCACAACAAAGAACCGATTAAAAGTAAAACGATACAAAGAAAACTTCGAGATGGTAAAACAAAAGATCATAGATCTTGAAGAACGCGATCATGTCAGAAATTTCCAACCTCCTGTAGCAGGTGAATTAATAATGCAAACATTTCAAATAAAACCAGGCAGAGAAGTAGGTATCATAAAAGATCATATTCGTGAGGCAATATTAGATGGTATAATTCAGAACAGTTATGAAGCAGCGTTTCAATTAATGTTGGAAAAGGGCCGCGAATTGGGATTAAAAATAAAGGAATGAAAATCCTTCTAGACCTCCTGTTAGGTCTTAGTTAATTTTAAAAAAAGATTAAAGACTAATCAATGAATCAAAAGCATCTTATCGTAATAGCAGGTCCTACCGCAGTCGGGAAAACCAATATTGCAATAAGATTAGCGCAACATTTTAACACCGAAATAATTTCAGCAGATGCACGCCAGTTTTACAGGGAAATGAATATTGGTACAGCAAAACCAAACGAAGAACAATTAATGTTGATCCCACATCATTTTATTAATTTTTTATCAATAAATGATGCTTACAACGTTGGACAATATGAAAAGGATGTGTTAGAAAAACTGAATCAATTATTTGAGGTTCACGATGTAGTTATACTTGCCGGCGGAGCAGGTTTATTTATTAAAGCGGTAACTGATGGGTTAGATGTATTGCCATCTGCAGACCCGGCAATTAGAGAATCTCTTCAGGAATTATTTGAAACCAAAGGAATTGAATCTTTGCAAATAAAACTAGAAGATGTTGATCCTGAATATTATAAAAAGGTAGATATTCAAAATCCTGTTCGATTGATAAGGGCATTGGAGGTGTTTTATGCAACAGGTAAACCGATATCTTCCTTTCATATAAGAGAAATTGCGGACAGACCTTTTAAAACCATCAAAATTTGTCTGGATATGGAAAGAGAAAAACTTTACAACATCATAAATAATCGCGTTGATAAAATGTTTGAAGATGGATTATTAAACGAAGCTAAAGCATTATTCCCGTTTCGCGATTTAAATGCGCTGCAAACTGTTGGTTACACTGAATTATTCGAATATTTTGACAACAATACAGATCTGCAAAGTGCAAAAGAAAAAATAAAACAAAACACCCGCAATTACGCAAAACGCCAATTCACCTGGTTTAGAAAAGACAAAGAATATGTTTGGATAAACGCAGATAATTATGATCAAATAAAAACCCACGTTAAAGACAAATTATCACATTGAAAATTAACAAATTGAAAATGCAGCAATTTTCAATTTGTTAATGGAGTTTACTACAGGAACATTTTAATAAAAATGAAAAAAATACTACTCTTATCCGACACGCATAGTTATCTTGACGATAAAATAATTAGCCATTGTTCGTGGGCGGATGAAATTTGGCATGCGGGAGATATTGGCAATGTTGAAGTGGCAGATAAATTAGAAAAGATAAAACCCATGCGCGCAGTGTATGGAAATATTGATGGAAAAGATTTGCGTGTAATTTATCCGCTCGACAATCGTTTTACAATAGATGGTCTTGAGGTATGGATAACCCACATAGGAGGTTTCCCGGGGCATTTCGAAAAAAGAGTACGGCAAATATTAGCTATAAATCCTCCCCAATTATTTATATGTGGTCACTCTCATATTTTAAAAGTAATGCGCGATCAGAAATACAATATGTTATGTATGAATCCAGGTGCTGCAGGAGTTCATGGTTTCCACAAAATGCGAACCATGATCCGGTTCACCGTTGATGCCGGAAAGATTCTTCAGCCGGAAGTTATTGAACTTGGTGAACGAGGAAGTATTATTACGTAATAATCGCCATGTATACCCATTTAATTACATCAGGCAATTATAATTAATTAAATATTTATTTTTAAAATATCCACGACTTTTACACACTACCATTTTATTCGAACATTACATACGGCTTTTCTAAACTTCCATTACATTCGAACATTACATATGACCTGCATACACGCCATTACATTTGAACATTACATAAAACTTTTATATACTACCCTTACATTCGAACATTACACATGACCTATACATTCAACCTAAAGGTCACAAATTTTTTAATAACCACGACATTTAGATCGCGTATTTTTAATAACCACGACCTTTAGGTCGTGACTTAAAACGACCTAAAAACCCGGCTTTAGCCGAAAAAACGTTTATGCCGAAAAAGATCTACAAATAAGTAAAGTAAAGCTTGATTCAAACCTGTGAGATTTACATTTATGTAGCCAAAAAACCTAAATCCCAGAGAATAACTTAAGGCAACTTCAATCCCCCGCTTCAGCCAAAAGGATACCTAAATACAGTAGTTGATCCTTACACATAATCAATTTCCGGTTCAGGAAGTAGTAATTCGGAAATTCTGTCAAGTAATTCATTTCCCTTATGACAATTTGTGTATAACATGCACATCATACCTTACATTTTGTCAGAGGAAAATACCTAAAACCGATTTGGTATTTAGTTTGTCAGAAACATTTTGCAATTGCAAAAATAAATATCCAAAACAATTGATTTGTTATAGCTAGATAAATCAAAATAAAATTGGCAAAAATTATTTAAAAATTAAAAAACAAAAAAAACAAAAAATATGTTAACCGTAAGACGTAGACCAAACGGAGTTCCTGCATTAGTAAATGTATTTGAGAACTTCTTGAACAACAATTTTCCTGAAAAATATCTTGAAGATAAAGGAGAATTTGTACCCTCTGTAAATGTTTCAGAAACCGACAAAGAATTCAAATTAGAATTTGCCGTTCCGGGTTTTGAAAAACAAAATTTTGATGTGCAGCTCGACAAGGAATATCTGACTATTTCCGGTAAAAAGGAAATGAGCAATGAAGTAAAAGAAAAGAATTATACCAGAAAAGAATTTTCTTTCGGAACATTTAAACGCACATTTACATTACCGGAAAATGTTGCAACCGATAAGATAGAAGCAATTTATGAAAACGGTATTCTCCACCTAACCTTACCTAAAAAAGAAGTGGCAGCAGAAACAACAGTTAAAAAAGTAGAGATTAAGTAGGGTGAATTAGGGTTTTTCAAATTTAAAAAAGGCTGATCCGAAGGGATGGCCTTTTTTTTTAAATGTACCAATGAGTTAATGTACCAATGTATAAATGTACCAATGTACCAGTTAACAGCCGCGAATTGGATGGCATTGTGAGTTTTATTAGATCGGATGTCTGACCTAATTGTTGGGGAAATTATTGCAAAAATTATTAATTATTCCTTTCGTGAAGGGACGGCCCATCCTGTAACAACGGACTTCAATCTGTGGGAAGGAAAATGTGCATTTGAACTTACATTTAAACGAATTAAAAAAGGCTGCTTTTTTTACAAAAGCAGCCTTTCTAAAAAAGTTATAAATTAATTATTTTCTAACTACAAACTTATTGCTATAAACAACAACTCCGTTATCTACTAAGCGGAAAGAATAAATTCCGCTTGCATAAGATTCAAGATTTAAGCTGTTCATATCAGGAGATAATGTTTGAACATCAACTCTTTGTCCGCTAAGGCTGTAAACTTCTATAGTTACATCGTTAGTTGCAGGGTTATTAATGTTAATATAATCGGAAGCAGGATTAGGATATACGTTGCGTTTGATACCGTAACCATTCCATTCTTCAACGCCAACTCCACCTGTAACTTCAAGATCATCTACATATAACACAGAACCGGGAACCAATGAAGTAAACCCACCGGAAGAGGTAATGGTTATTTGCATTTTGTCAGGAATAACCGGAGCAAAATAAGTGATTGGACAAACAAAAGATACATAACCAGCAGTGGTATTTGGGTCGCGGTATTGACCTGCACCTACTGTATCAGTTCCTAAAAACATTAATACTGCTACATTCATAGTATCTAAACCCGATGGTGCATATTGATAAAATCCACCTAACTGATCGTAATTAGTGGAAATAGAGGCACCACCTTCAACCGCTGGTGTAAATGTTACAAAATCAAAGGAAATTACACCTGTAGTAATTGTTCCCGGAACATCTAAAGGAGTTCCTAAAACGTCTAATGTTTTAGTAGTGAGTTTAGCTGCAAATGATCCACCATTTACATTATCGGTATTTTTTTCACAATTTCTGTCGGATATACCTAAATCGGCAGCAATTTTATCAGGTACATCCCAGCCAGTTGGCACATCACAAGTAATGCCGGATGCCACTGAAGTATATACTGTCCAAGCTTCAAGGTTGCCATTCGGTACCTGACTGTAGGAAACAGTAGTGAGGGTAATTAAAGTGATTGCTAATAGTAAACGAATTTTCATACTTAGTTTTTTTTATTGTTAATTAATAATACGAAGATAAATATATCCTTATTTTTTGAATAATTTAAATTATTGTCAAAGTTAATCGGAATTAGTCATTTTATAAACACTTGCTGCAACAGCTCCTCCCACCAGAGCACAAACAATGTGCAATAACATATCGCACCAATTTCCTGCACCTAAATCGTTGAAATTCAATGCCATAAGATTGTGACTTATACTCACAGCAGGATTAAAAGCACCTCCGGAAATAGCACCAACTGTCATTGCGCCTGCAAAAACGGTAAACCCGATAGCCAAACCATAAAAAGAATTTCCGCTAGTTTCGTTCGAAGTTGCCACGTTTAAAACCACTGAGGCCAATGCAAAAGTAAAAAGTAACTCCCCTGCAATGGCTTCCATCCACATTCCATCCGCTACAACTACATTTGTTGGTCCATCCTTCAACCAATGAGCGACTGCAGCTCCAACTAGCCCCCCAACAATTTGTGCAACCCAATACTGCATGGCTTCCTTTGCTGCAATTTTACCCCTCAACAACACAGCTGTAGTGACTGCGGGATTGAAATGGGCTCCACTGATATGCCCGCCCATGTAAATCATTACCATCAGAATAGCACCGATAGCCAAGGGATTGCCGGAAACTCCGATAACCAAAACCAGAAACATGGTCCCGATAAATTCAATGATTAGTTTTTTCATTTTGCCAGTTTTTAAATGTTCGCAAATGTTGAAATTATAATTGTGCTAACCAAATACATTTATTAACCAATCCACAAAAAACTGTATGTTATACTGAAATTGGGAGACGAACGATGGAAAACTTTGTATGATCAAGCGATTATATCAATTCCTGTGGTTTAGAGCAATGTAAACAAATTAAGCAAAATTATATTCATACCCATAACTTTTTAATCAAATTTGACATTTTTTGATTGATGATTCTCAAAATATTTTTATTTCCAACATGAATTTTTGTTCCCACGTGCATCTTCAATATGCCACGCCTACGGCAATTTTAAACAATTTTATAACTTGTGTGTTATGCGAATATAATTTTAATACTAAAATGCATGCACCAAACTGATGACTTATCGGAAACAAAATGAAAGGTTTTTATCCGAAATTCCAGTAGGGATGGTATATTGAAAGTTACTATGCTAAATTTAAACCAAATTAAAATGGATAAATTTCATGTCATAATGAATTAAACAAATTGATCATTAAGTCCCTAAATGTTTAATTTTACAAAAAAAATAAATGAAACTCGAAATAGGCCAACCTGCACCTGATTTTTTAATGTACGACTCTGATAAACAACCATTTCGTTTAAGTGAACACAAAGGGCAAAACATCTTACTTTTATTTTTCCCCTTTGCATTTACCTCCACCTGCACTGCCGAATTATGCAGCACAAGAGACGATATCGCATTTTACAACAATTGCAATGCGCAAGTGTTTGGAATTAGTGTTGATGCACCTTATTCTCTAAAAGAATTCCGCAAACAACAAAATCTGAATTTCTGCTTGCTAAGCGATTTTAATAAAACAGTTTCTGAAACTTATGGATGCCTGCAGGACAGATGGGGGATGGAATTAAAAGGTGTTTCAAAACGCAGTGCTTTTATTATTGATGCAGATGGAATTATTCGGTACATAGAAATATTGGAGGATGCAGGAAAAATTCCAGATTTTGAGGCGATAAAGAAGGTGTTGGGAGAGATCGTTCACCTTCGCTAAAGCTAGGGAGGACAAGTGAATCGTCATTCGTCATTGGTGAATCCGCGCAGTGCGCCGTGGTTGTGTGTTTTCACCAACCACTGAGGGGAGATATCTATATTCATTTTTTGCCTTTTTTTATCCCTTTAGATCCGCCAAATCAGCGTTCCTCTTTTTTTTATTCATTCCTTCATTTTTAATTCTTCTCCTATATCTCTCAGACCTCACAGGTTTCCAAAACCTGATGAGGCCGAGGGTGCTCATTCTTTAATTATATAATTCCTGCATTATTTTTATTGCAACAACTTTATCAATAGGCAATAAAAACATCTCTTCATTAACATCCTGAATATCTACCCATTTAAATTCCATCGTTGTATCGAGCATATAATTGATCTCCTGCTCATCCATCTCGCACAAATAATAAATACTGACTACCTGTTGGGTAGGATCTAAAAAACTTTTCACAAAGAAATCTGTAGTATAAAAATGTTTAATATTTTTAATTTCCATCCCTAATTCCTCTCTGAATTCCCGCTTTAGACAATCAATGGTGCCTTCCCCAATTTCCAGGCCACCGCCGGGGAACTTCAATAGCCTGGCATCACGAACATTTTCTTCCACCAATAAAATTTTATTGTTATTCACTAAAATTCCATATACACGAATATTGAACATTTGGTAATTTTTTAATTTACAATTTGGTAATTTTACAAATTCATTTTATACCTGGAAATTAAAGTCTTGGATTCTAACATTTCCTCCAATGTAAAGTCATCTTCTTGATTACACATTCTCAATTCGGCATGCTTTTTTTGGTAGTTTTTAAGTCCAGCATATTCAAACCATTTGGTTCCAGTCCTGTTATATTTTTTTGAGTGAAACGAAAAACTTCATCATAAAACAAAGGAATTATTGGTGCATCCTGAATCATAATACTATCCATTGTATAATATAATTGTTTGCGGATGATATCATCATTTTCAGCAACTGCTAATTGATATAAACTATCAAATTGTTTATTTCTATAATGCGTATAATTAGGAGGAGCTTCGCTGTTGCCGTACATAACTGTCAAATAATTTTCCGCATCGGCATAATCTGCTATCCAGCTGCTGCGAAATAAAACTGTGGTTTCATTTAAACGCATTTCTCTCAAAATTCTCGAGTCAACGGTTTCAATTTTTATGGCTATTCCGATATCTTCTAATTTATCTTTAATGTAAACAGCTATATCCTGATATTGTTCCACCGTGTGCAAAGTAATTTCAGGCAAACCCACACCATCTTCAAATCCGGCCAATGCTAAAAGTTGCAAAGCGGTATCCGGATTGTAGTGATAGCCATAATTCATATCTCTGCTTTGATCCAATAAACTGGGCGGAACAATTCCTCCGGTAGCGGCAATACCGCGATTGTTTTTTAGGAACAACAACATTTCATTTCTGTCGAAGCCATAATTAATTGCTTGTCGCACTTGTTTAAATTGTAAAGGACTTTGTTTCACTAATTCCTGTGTAGAATCCATTAATATTGCAAAATATTCTGTATTTAAAAAGGGACCTTTTAATAACTTTATTTTGTCAGCATATTTAGATTGCAAGGTTCCTTCCTTGGTGAGAATATTATCCTTTAACGCAGCATCCACATCACTCACAAAATCAATTTCCCCGCTCAAAAATTTTAAAAACTCAGTGGATTTATTGGTTATAAATTGAATATTCACCGCATCCAGATAAGGTAATTGGTTGCCTATTTCATCCCGCTCAAAATAATTTTCGAATTTATGTAAAATCAGCAACTCCCCTTCCTCCCATCGAATAAATTTAAAAGGACCTGTGCCAACAGGATTACTTCTGAAATCAGTTCCATATTTTTCAATTGCCTCTTTTGGCACAACAGAACAATATTGAATACTTAATCTTTGTAAAAAAGGAGCAAAAGGTTTTTGCAGTTTAATTTGAAACACGCTATCGTTTAAAGCATAAAACGGATTTATACTATCTACAATATTTTGAAAAACCCAATTGCCTCGAGCTGCAGTTGCAGGGTCTATTAAACGTTTAAAGGAATATTCAAAATCTGCGGCAGTCACCTTTTTTCCCTTTCCATCTGCAAAACATTTATTGTCGTGAAAATACACATCGTTTCTCAAAATAAAGGTGTATAACATTCTGTCCTCAGAAATATTCCAGTTTTTTGCAATACAAGCAACTACATTTAAATGTGTATCAAGTTGCACTAATCCGTTATACAATTGATTTACGCTCCAGGTATTTGGTTGGTCACTTGCAAAAGCGGGGTCCAGTGAGGTAACAGGAGTAGAAAGATTTAATTTGAAGATGGTTTTATCGGAATTGGAATGGTCTTTTTTACATCCGTTAAAAACGAGCAAAACAAGAAACAGGTATGAAATTAGAAGGTTTTTTTTCATTGTATAAACACAAATTTACACAATGCGGAAAAACACTTTTACAAGTTATCTACAATTGTATAAAAAAAGCCGCCCCGTTGGACAAGGCGACTACAATTCGAGAAATTGTTTTAATTACTCTTCTGCATAATAACTTTTATAATGCTCCTTCATGATTGCTATTCGTTTTGACAAATGATCGTTTAATTCTCTTACTTTCCACTTATGTTTGTTAATATAATCTCTGTTGAGTACAAGATATAATTTGTCACTTTCTATGTCAATTCTGTAACTCACAATACCATCTTTAATTCCGGTGAAATAGTTTTCTTTTTCTTCAGCACATTCAAATGTTAATCCATTGGCATCAATTTCATACGCAGAAAATATATCCTTATCCTGAGGAATTACTATTATCATATTTTTCTCCAATGTTATGGGTATAGAAACAGAATTAGAGGGCGTTTTTTGTGTGTAAGAAACGCTGGAAGTGATAAGCAGCAGAAGTAAAGAGTGTAATACTTTTTTCATTTTATAGTTTTTTATAATTGTTAAATGAAGGGTTTCCCCTTTTATGAACAATTATATTATTCAAAATACCATGCCTTTGACCAATTTTATAAGGTAAAGTGTTGATAATCTGATAGATAGAAATTTGTAAGATATAATTTTGTCTGCATTTAGCGCCTATAAAAGAGAAATTGTTTCCACGTACGGGTGTAAATTGTTTCAGATCGGCACCTGCATGCGCAGGGTTAGCATGGATAGTTGATTTTTTTGGAATGCTGAACCCTGCTA
>CAZXBG010000022.1:0-34589 GCA_964638865.1 uncultured Chitinophagales bacterium
ATAATTGATGATATTGAAATGACAGATGCTCCCCAGAAAATGAATTTGACCCATTATTCCAAGTAGGAAGCAGACTCACGCCTCACAATTCACGCATCCCCTCACTCCTTGCTTATCCTTATAAACTTATTAAAAATATCCCAAACCACAACCCCAACACTCACCGAAATATTTAATGAATGTTTGGTTCCGAATTGCGGAATTTCCACCCAATTATCGCAAAGTTCCAAAACTTCATCACTTACACCGGTTACTTCATGTCCAAAAACAAAAACATATTTTTCATCTTTCTCCGGTTCGAATTCATTTAATAAAATACTTTTATTCGTTTGTTCAATGGCGAGAATTTTATAACCCATCGATTTTAATTTTTTTACCGCATCAACTGTGTGATCAAAATATTCCCAATACAAAGTTTCCGTTGCGCCCAAAGCAGTTTTTTCTATATCTCTGTGCGGAGGTTTGGCAGTAATTCCGCATAAACAAATTCCGCGCAACAAAAATGCATCTGCGGTGCGAAACACGGAACCTATGTTATTGAGACTGCGAACATTGTCCAAAACAATCACAAAAGGCGTCTTTTCCGCATTTTTAAATTCTTCTACAGTAAGGCGTGGGAGTGCAGCGTTAGGCGTTTTATACATAATATCAAAATAAGAAAAATTCAACGATTCCAGTTGCTGTTGTATTATAAAAAATATATTGCAATGCGTTAAATATTGTTAATCAAAAATACCCATGTCGTACAGTGCAATAGCAATTAATCCACAACCCAATAAAATAAATCCGGTTATCATGGCCAATTCACGCATACGCATATTTTTTTTCCAGATAGCCGCATTAATATTTTCTATAATGTGATCAATTATCATCTGAGCACGCACGTATGCACTTTCGCCTTTTATGATATAATCATAAGCGCCATGGTCAATAGTATCCACAGCTACCTTCAGGTCATCCTGACCACTCATCATTATAACATAGGTTTCCGGATTTGAAACTCTAATTTTTTTCAAAATTTCAAGACCATTTGCTGCATCTGCTTTTATTCCATCGAGATAATAATCCAGTATTATAACATCCGGGTTCTCATGCATTTTATCGAGGCAATTTTCGCCATTCGAGAATATATTAACCTTTATGTCATACTCCGATTTTTTCTCAAGGTGGTTCTTAAGCATTATCAGATGTTTCGTGTCATCGTCAACGAGAAAAATCTTGTATTGTTTGTTTTTCATTGTGCTTGTATTTTTGAGAGTTCTGTTTGCAATTGATCCAATGCCGACCTGCAGGACAAAACTACTGTATTAATTTTTTCCGGCAGTAGGTGGAGGTTGGTTTTTTCTTTGGCGGACACTTCTATGCTTTTCACAAGATCAACCATTTCATCCAACCCAAGAAACTGCAGCCCTGACTTCATTTTGTGCGCCACAGCCCTTACACCATCCCAGTTTTCCTCCTTTAGGTGTATTTGCAGCTGAGCTATTTCCTCAGGTGTTTCATCAAGAAGTATACGCATCATTTTGATCTTGAGTTCTGTATCTTCCTCTGTTATCGTATGAAAATATTCCAGATCTATTTTCGATTCCGGTGAAAACGCCATCAGTTTCCGCATCCGTTCATTGGTGAAATAACCTTTTGAGCTTAGAAGTGCTATAATCTTACGGCACAAAATATCCGGACTCACCGGTTTTGAAATATAATCATCCATTCCTGCCTCCAGACATTTTTCCGCTTCCCCTGTTGTTGCATAGGCTGTAAATGCGAGGATCGGAATTTTTGAAACCGGGCCATCCAGTTTTCGTATTGCCCTGGTAGCATCCAGTCCATTCAATTCGGGCATTTGAACATCCATTAATATGAGATCATATTGTTGGGTCTTTAATTTTTCTAAAACGAGTTTTCCGTTCTCCGCAAGGTCAATATTCACATTTTTCCAGATATGTTTCAATAACTCACTGGTAACTAATTGGTTAATCGGATGATCATCTGCAAGCAGAATTCTGCAATCTCCAACATCAGATATTTCTTCTGCTGCTTTGTTTTGAAGATTATTTTGTTCCTGCACCAAATAATCCTTCGGCACTGCAAAATCTATTTCGAAAATAAATTCACTTCCAACATTTAATTTGCTCTTCACCATAATGGCTCCATGCAACATATCGATCAGCTTTTTCACAATTGCCAATCCTAGTCCGGTACCTCCATATATTCTTGTAGTATCTATATTTGCCTGCGTGAAACTGTCGAATATAGAATTTAATTTATCTTGTCCAATTCCAATACCGGTATCGCGCACACTAAAAAAAATTCGCGCCTTTTCTTCAACAATATCCATCAATTTTACTGTAACTCTAATCTCCCCTTTTTGAGTGAATTTAATTGCATTGCTGATAAGGTTTAACAAAATCTGATTTACACGAAGCTGATCTCCGGCAACTGCAACAGGTACATTTTCATCGATAACAAGAACAAGATCCAGCTTTTTTTCCTCTGCTTTAAAACGAATTGTTTGAATAAGGTTTTCCACTAATATTTTTATAGAAAAATATTTCTCCTCCAGGTGTAATTTACCTGCTTCTATTTTTGAAAAATCGAGAATGTCGTTTATCAACTCCAATAAATTATCTGCTGAAGTATCAATTGCATGTAAATATTCCTGCTGTTTTTGAGTAAGAGGAGTTTGATGTAACAAATGAACCATCCCAACTATTGCGTTAATTGGAGTTCGTATCTCATGACTCATATTGGCAAGAAATTCCGCCTTGAATTTATTCGCCTGTTCTGCCAGATCTTTTGCCCTTTCCAATGCTTCCGCCTTTTTGCGAAAGGTAATATCCCGAATAATTCCCTGATACCCCACTAATATTCCGTTTGAATCAAATCTAACGGTTGAAGTTATTAGGCAATCAATTAATTCCCCATCCTTTCTTTTTAATTTCAATTCATAATCAATAACCTCATTGTGTTCGTTGATGATCTGTTTAAATCGCTCTCTATCCTCCGTATTTACATAAGTATTTTCAACATTGAGCGTTTTTAATTCCTCATAACTATATCCAAGCAGTTCAACTGTAGCTTTGTTGAATTCTAAAAATTTTCCATCAAGGCTGGTAAAATATATGGCATCGGTTAGTTGTTCGAGCAAAGAGCGATATTTTATCTCACTTTTATATAATTCGCGCTCAATACTCTTGCTGTGAGTGTAATATTTTGCAAGCAACTCTCGCAATTGGTCAGAAAAATCGAATTCAGACATCAGCCACAAATTAACGCAATATCTGTCATATTTAAAACGGTAATTGGTTATTCCTCCTATATTTGCAAACATGTTAACTGCAGCTCAAATAAACACCCTCATTGAACTCCGGATAAGAGACATAGATTTTCCGCAAACCCCGGAAGGATTATACGATCCTGCCAGATATATCCTGAGTGAAGGCGGCAAACGTATAAGACCTTGCCTTGTTATGTTAAGTGCAAATTTGTTTACCGACCACCTAAAACCTTGTGAAGATGTCGCTTTGGCGATGGAAATTTTTCACAATTTTACCCTTGTTCACGACGATATTATGGATAATGCCCCCATGCGACGGGGCCGTAGCACTATTCATGAAAAATGGGATCTTGCAACCGGTATACTTTCCGGTGATGTACTTCTTATTAAAGCCTATCAGTTATTAGCAGGAATAAAACCGGATTGTTTGGCCGATGCTTTAAAAATGTTTAATCAAACAGCTTTAAAAGTATGTGAAGGTCAACAAATGGATATGGATTTTGAAGCCAAAACGGATGTAAAGCTTGAGGATTATATTAATATGATAACCGGAAAAACTTCCGCTCTGCTGGGTTGCAGTTTATATTGCGGAGCATTAGCCGGAGGTGCTGATGAAGAAAATGCAAAATTATTATATGAAGCCGGAATAAAACTCGGAAATAGTTTTCAAATACAGGATGACGTTTTGGATGTATTTGGTGATGAAAAAAAATTTGGCAAAAAACCCGGAGGCGATATCATCCAAAATAAAAAAACATATCTGCTGCTGACTGCACTTGAAAAGGCGGATATTTCCGATTTTGACCATTTGAAATATTTATACAGTAAAAAAACACCGGACGAGCAGCTTAAAATCGATACTGTTATAGATGTATTTATCAAATACAATGTTCAACAAGATGCGGAACAGGAAATGCAAAAACAATATGATTCCGCAATAAACCTGATAAAAAAGGTAAAGGTAACTGAGGAACGCAAAGAAAATTTATACCAATTCCTGGAATATATTTTTAAACGTAGCTTCTGAGTGAATTTATTCACTACCTGTATGTGGCTTAAATCAAAAACGAAAACAAACAATATTAATTCCGATAATTATTAATTACATAAATGAATATCACCTTCCTAAGTATCGGAAAAACAACAGACAAACAGGTAGCAGCCGGTTGTTTATTATATCATAAAAGAATAAAAAAATATATCAGTTTCGATTGGAAGCAAACTGCTGACATTAAATCGTTACCGCCAAATGAAATGAAAATACGAGAAGGAGAATTAATAAAAAAACATATTGAGAAAGGAGACCATATTATATTGTTAGATGAAACAGGAAAACAATTTACGTCAAAGGAATTCGCAGGTTATATCAGCCAAAAACAAATGGAAAATAAAAAAAAACTGGTATTTGTATTAGGAGGCGCATACGGTTTCAGCGACGAAATTTATAAACTTGCAAACGAAAAGATCAGTCTTTCCAAAATGACCTTTCCGCATCAAATGGTACGACTTATTTTTTCAGAACAACTTTACAGGGCATTCACAATTATTAAAAACGAACCATACCACCATTAAATGGAAAATTTTTCAATCACTATTTTAATTATCATTCTTACTGCCATAACATCCATTATGGCTTTTAATAATCCTGTAATGAAAGGAACGGCGTTATTCTATCCTTTTGCCATGCGCGAACGCAACGAATGGTATCGTTTTATTACCAGTGGATTTATACATGCCGATTTTTTACACCTTGGGGTAAATATGTTTGTTTTATATTCCTTTGGCGAGGCATTGGAAAAATATTATCTGCCGGCAATTTTCGGAGCAAGTTCCAATTTAATGTATGTGGCGATTTATATTTTAGGAATGATATTATCTGACGTTCCCTCCTATTTCAAACACCGTCACGACGCTACTTACAGAGGATTGGGAGCATCTGGCGCCGTTGCAGCAGTTTTATTTGCCTGCATTTTGATCGGTCCGTTTAATGGGGAAATAAGATTACTTTTAATTCCGATAGGAATACCTCCCATCGTATTTGGAATTTTGTATATGCTTTATTCCGCTTACATGGGCAGAAGAGGTGGCGATAATGTTAATCACGACGCACATCTTTATGGTGCATTATTTGGATTTATTTTTCCGATTATCTTTAAACCGGAACTTTTTACTTTATTAATTAGTCAAATTCAAATGAAATTATGAAAGTAGATCTACGCAGCGATACATTTACAAAACCATCTCCCGAAATGCGTGCTTTTATGCTTAATGCAGAAGTAGGTGATGATGTTTTTGGAGAAGACCCTACCATAAATGAATTAGAAAATAAAATTTGCAAATTGTTCGGTACGGAAGCTGCAATGTTTACTCCAACAGCAACAATGTCGAATCAGATCGCACTCAAAATACTGACCAACCCGTTAGACGAGATCATTTGCGATCGCACAGCACATATTTATAATTATGAGGTTGGTGGATATGCATTTCATTCCGGCTGTTCCATTAGATATTTAGAAGGTGAACGCGGAGTTTTTACTGCGGATTCCGTATCAAAAAATATTAATGCGGAAGATGTACACAAAACAATTACAAAATTAGTTTCCATAGAAAATACCTCAAACAGAGGTGGGGGAAAAATATTTCCACTTACAGAAATAGAAAATATTAAAAAGGTTTGTGATAAAAATCAATTATATCTGCAATTAGATGGCTCGCGATTATTTAATGCTTTAGTGGAAACAAAAGAAAATGCCTCAGTGTATGGAAATTTATTCGACACCATCACTTTGTGCTTTTCCAAAGGTTTAGGTTGTGCCTTTGGTTCAGTGCTTACCGGAAAAAATATCCATCTTAAAAAAGCGAGAAGAATTCGCAAGGTGTTTGGCGGAGGTATGCGTCAAGCAGGAATTATGGCTGCGGGTTGTATCTATGCACTGGACAATAATATTGACCGGCTTCGTCAGGATCACCAACTTGCAAAATATATTGAACAACAATTGATGTTGTGCAATTTTGTAAGTGAAATTCTTCCTGTAGAAACTAATATTCTCATCTTCAAACTCCATGATAATATTAATGATATCAGTTTTATTGAACATCTCGCTCAAAATGATATTCATGCTTTTGCAATTGGTGATAATTGGGTGCGATTTGTTACTCATTTGGATATTACTGCCGACATGGCAGAACACACCAGAACTGTTTTGGCGAAAATGAATTAAAAGAGGTTTCAGAAAATGTGTTGAATTTCTATCTAATCAACCTTTCCAAAAGATTATTGATCACCTTGTTATTACCGTTATTTCCTCCAAAAAGTCCCAAAATGGAATTGAGCATCCCTGCTCCTTTGCCATTCAGCGAATTCAATTCAGCATTAATATCGAAACCTGTATTTTGAGCATCGCGCACTTTACTGTTAAGCATATTCATGATGATGGGAAGCGCCATTATTGCCAATTGTTTGGCACTTTGATCGGAAATATTGAGTTTATTCTGCAGTTGATTGGTAACAGGACCTTTCAGATTATCAATTACTTCATTTTCCTGTGGTGTATCAGCCCCAGATAACATTTCCTTTAGCGAATGAATATTTCCTTTTTTAGCCTGCTGCAGAATAGTATCGATAACAGTTTGGGAGGTAACATCCGAAACCTGCTTACTGTCCAGATCGTTCAAACCCGGTATATTGCGCGTTATCCCCCCTAAATTCTCCTGTGCTATTTTAAGTAATTGATCGAACATGCCTGTCTGTTTTTCTAAGTTTTGTAAATATATATAAACTAAAAGGATATTTATGAATTCCAAAGGAGTTTTGGATTGTTTATTGGACGGAAATTATATGGTTTATTAAACCATATGGATACAATTATCGATTAATTGGCGTTGAAAATGTAGGAGTTACAGTAATTAAGGCTCTGGATTTCAACAGAATCTGCTTTTCATTCATTGTATTTGCATAAAGTCATTTGAAAATGGTAGTCGTCATAAAGTGCACTCAAACCAAAAATCTCCTCCCTAAGGCTTCACCATCCTACCCTCAAAATAAAAATGCTCCTCATCCAGTTTAAATTGTGCAAGCGAAACTCCGGTAAGGTTTAAACTTTGCCATTGAGAAGTAGGCCTTATCCAGATAAATTCCCCCTTTTCATTGACATAACGCATTGGCATAATGAATTCTTTATCCGGGGTAACCCACCTATATTTGAACGCTAATCCACCTGCACCGGCATTCAGGGAATATTCAAAAACCGGAAGTTTGCTACGGCGTAAATATTGGTCAAATTCTTTAGAAAAGTCCTTGCCAGCCTTTCTGCTGATATAATTCTCAATTTGTTGTGAGGTAACAGTCTCTAATGCGTAATCTTTTTGTAAACCTGCTATGATACTCCACCACAATTCATCATTATCCGTAAGGGTTCGGAGGGTGTTCAACATCAAAGCACTTTTCTGATACATATCCGGACTTCCCTCATTGTTTACCTGATATTTTCCGATAATTGGAGCATTATTATTGATATTACTTTTCATAGCAGTCAGGTAATTCATTGCTGTCTGATAATCAAACATACATTCCACGTAAATAGTCTCCGAATAGGTGGCAAATCCCTCATGCACCCACAAATCAGCAATATCCTTCACACTTACATTATTTCCCCACCATTCGTGCACCGATTCATGTATTATGATATAGTCAAAATCAAGTCCTATCCCCGAATAATCAAATCCCATATAACCTGTATTGTATTGATTGCCATAAGCAATTGCACTTTGATGTTCCATACCTAAATACGGTGTTTCTACTAATGCATATCCATCTTTGTAAAAAGGGTATTTTCCCAAATATTTTTCATAACAGGTAAGCATTGGTTTTACCTGTTCAAAATGTTTTTTAGCAACCTCCGCATTGTAATCCAATACATAGTAATCAATGGCCAATTTTTCGCCATCTGCACTTGTAAAAACATCCTCCAAATGCGTATATCGTCCAATATTGAGCGTTACATTATAATTATTAATAGGGTAACCCACAAACCAATCATATTCCTTAAATCCGGGAATATCAGGCATTTCTGCGCGCAGATTACCATTTGCAATACATTTCAGATCCGCCGGAACAACTGCCCTTATAAGCATGCTATCCGGTTCATCGCTTAAATGATCTTTATTTGGCCACCATACACTAGCACCCAAACCCTGACAAGAAATTCCCACCCAAGGGTAGCCCTGTTTATCAGCAGTAAAACTAAATCCTCCATCCCAAGGAGCATTTTTCGCAATTTGTGGCATTCCACCATATTCCACCCTGATAATACCTTTTGCACCCTTCATCTGTTTTTCCGTAAAATGGACAAAAACTGCATCAAATTCGCGGTCAAATTTTAATGGTTTTTCTTCAAAATATATATTTGTAATCGTAAGTTTCTCCGCAAGGTCTATTTGGAGAGTCTTAAAATCATTTACTGCGGTATAATAAATGGAATTTGAGCCGTCAATGCGTTTTAAGAGGATGTCCACTTTTACTTTAAGGTCATAATAGTTTACGTCGTAACAACTGCGGAAAGCCGACAACTCACCACGAAGCGAATCCTTCCTGGTAAAACCTTCCTGTTTATCAAACAACTGAGCAAAACTGCCGGTAATAGATAAAATTAAAATAAGGGCGGTGGTTATAAGTTTCATCTTCTTAGGCTTTGTTGTGCAAGTATATAACGATTTGAGCCAATGTATCTTTTCTGTTAACCGAAATTAACATAAAAAATAAAATTTTATCGCTTTAAAGCCAATAACATGCCCGAATTGACCAATTTACAAAAAAAATGGAGACCCTATACCTTATATGCTATTATTTCACTCCCAAATGCTGATTTTCCACAAAATGTGTTTTATTTCAAACTGCAATAGTTTGTAAGGAAGGTTATGAAATAAAAAGTGGTGAAACTTCCATTACAGTTGTACCTGTCTCATTTTAAGTCGATTCAAATTTTAATAATTCAAGTGAATATGATTTAAATGTGCCATTTACCATAATTTCAATAAATGTGCACCCAAAGCCTGCATAGGTGTAATATTTTCAAACCCCGCCGGAAATTTATTCACATTTTACCGCTACTTTTTTAAAAATCAGAAATGCTACAGTATTCCTACATTTTTTAAACAATATTACAGGATAGGTTTGCGATATTATTTTTTTTTGACAAGCCTTTTGGTTTTAAATCCTAAAAAAAATTCCTTTTAAAGGATTCTTTTCAAGCAAATTCGACGACTAAAGCAAAAACCATTTTCCCTATATACCTGTCGTCCAATTTATGGCAAATGAAATCAGGAAAATTACAACTCGTAGACAACGCAAAATTGACCAAGACTTTGAATTACCAAGAGTTTCAAAGAACTTTACCTCAAAACAAAGTAATGCCAGAAACCTCAGATTAAAAAACCAAACGATCGAAATTATAAAAACCAACTAAATTTGAAGCGCAATGGCCCTGTGGGCTTCTGACATTTTGCCATAAAAAGACTGTATTTTTACAGCCTTAAGGATTTATTAACCTTAAATTAATATTGAATAAATATGATTAATTCCGTAACAAAAAATTTAATGATCGGTGCTATGCCCCTCCTGTTGATTGTAATTTTGGCTGGATGCACATCACTCCCGGGCGATGGTGGCACATCAACCATCAGTGGTAAAGTATATATTGAGCGATATAATGCATCAGGCACATTATATCAGGAGTATTACGGAGGAGAGGAAAGAGTGTATATCATTTATGGAGATGGCGTTTCCTACGATGAGGAAACAAAAACAAGTTTTGACGGCACTTTCAAATTTCAATTTTTGCGCGAAGGCACCTATACCCTATTTGTTTATTCCGATTGTTTAACCTGCGAAGGTTCAACGGAAGCGGTGATACAAACAGCAGAAATCACCGACAAACATCAGGATGTAACAATTCCCGACTTCATAATTGAAATCAGATAATTGAGCGAGTTAGCGGAAATATTAAATACTTTTTGCCCAATATCCTTATTCGAAATGGAGGGAGTTGAACTTATGAACAGAAAAGATACCAAGTATTTTTTCCATAAGAGTAAATTGCCGGGTGTATTGCAGCTTATGCAATCCGATTATAGGGTTTTAGAAATAGATGGTCAGAAATTATTTAATTATCGCAATATTTATTTTGATACCGACGATTTCTTTTTTTACACACAACATCACAATAAACGGGTAAACAGGTACAAAATAAGAATAAGGCAATACGTAGAAAGCAATCTTGTGTTTTTAGAAATAAAATTTAAAACAAACACAAAACGAACGATTAAATCGCGCATTAAAATTCCGGAATTTACAGAAGTATTAACGGAACCCGCTAAGGAATTTATTCGTCTGCATACACCATTTGATCCTGATGCATTAAAACCAAAATTGCGCAACGATTTTAAACGATTTACCCTCGTAAATAATAATTTAAGGGAACGTTCAACCATTGATACAGATCTTGTTTTAGAAACACCCGACCATATTCGCAAATTCAGCAATTTATGTATAGCTGAATTAAAAATAGATGGCTCCTCCTCTGGATCGCATTTTAAAATTGCGATGCGAGATAATTTTTGTCCCGAAGTGCGGATCAGTAAATACAGCGTTGGGGTAGCCTTTATGTATGGATATTTAAAACACAATAACTTTAAATTTAAAACTTTACAAATAAACCGAATAGAAAATGTATAATTTATTACTGCAAGTTGTCGACGAGGAAAACAGGTTTCTGGACCTCAAATTTTTTGACAAAGACATTTATGACCTTATACTTAGGGCATTATTCAATTTTATTGTAGCGTTTATCATGATAAAAGTAATATATAGAAGCGACAAAAAAAATAAGAATTATGCATTCACATTTTATATGTTCAGCACCCTTATTTTCTTCCTCTGTTTTCTGTTATCAGGATTAAAACTTGATATGGGTTTTGCATTCGGGTTATTTGCAATTTTTTCCATTCTGCGATATCGAACCATTAGCATTCCGATGAAGGAAATGACTTATTTATTTATGATTATTGCAATTGCTGTTATAAATGCATTGACTACCAAAAAAGTGAGTTTTGTTGAATTATTATTCACTAACGTCACTTTATTAGCTTCTGCCTATTTTTTGGAAAGATTGTGGTATAAAGAAGGTTTAAGTGAACAAACCATAGAATATGAAAAAATAGAAAATATTAAACCGGAACGCAGAGCAGAAATGATGCAGGATCTTAGAGACAGAACCGGACTCGATATCCGTACCTTCGAAATAGTTACTACCGATTTCTTGAGAGATATGGCCAGAGTAAAAGTTTTTTATAAAGCAAGCACTACAAGCAATTCTCAAGAGGAGGGATTTGAGGACGATGACGATGA
This sequence comes from uncultured Chitinophagales bacterium, assembly GCA_964638865.1. Taxonomy (GTDB): domain Bacteria; phylum Bacteroidota; class Bacteroidia; order Chitinophagales; family BACL12; genus UBA7236. The sequence continues at coordinate 11,682 of CAZXBG010000022.1, forward strand.
TTAATAAAAAACACTTCTTACTTTTTGTTTTTGTATTGATATTGTTGCGGCCACTTACCGCTCAGCATGTTGATGGTGGAGGATGGGTAAATGCGGGTATTAGCTTTGAAATTATAAATGACCTTACCTGCGATATAGGAGAAGAAATTCGATATAATTTTACCACAGGCGACCTTTATCAAATAAATAGCAATATTGCAATTGATTATAAAATCAATAAACGTTTTAAGGTTGGTACGGAATATCGTTATTCCGTGCGCCAATCACAAAACACAAACAGAATTGCAGCATCCTTTGGGTATAAAGAAGAAATTAATGATCTTACCCTAAGTTTGAGATCTAAACTTCAATATAGTTTCACTCCTGATGCTTCTGAAGGTTCAGCATTTAGAAACAAGATAGGTGCAAAATATAAGATCAGTAAAGATTTCAGCCCCTTTGTTTCTGCAGAATTATTCTATTCGCTCAGCAACGAAATAGATCAATTTGATAATTTCAGGTCTGAAGCAGGATTATCCTACGGACCGAACAAACACAATGAATTTAATGTTTCTTATATTTTTGACAAGGAATTTAACGTTAATAACCCTGAAACTATGCATATTGTCAGTTTGAGTTATATTTTTACCTTTTAATATGTGCAAATATCTTTTATTTGGATTTTTATTGTGCTTCGCTTTTTCTTTAAAAGCCCAAAATATTAATACTGACACTTCCGGAAAAACTAATTTGATATGGGCAACCTCATTAACATTTTTGCAATATCAGCCTCAAAAAGAGTTTTTAAAGCCTTTTTATGATGATATTCCTTTTGACCCATGCAGTCCAATCAAACCATTTTCCTTTCAATCTGCAACTACAGTTTGCCTTGGAGATGCCTGCAATAATTTCAAACCAAAAATATATTTGTCACCGCTGACCAATCAATATAAAGTCAGTTTAATCAATTCGCCTACCTTTGGAGAACTACCCGCCTATACTCAAGGCTTTTTCTGCGACTTTGAAGACCATATTAATCGCAAACGACAATTCAGGATCGATTTTAGTGTAAAATGAATTACTTAAGTGACCTTTGTCACTTTTAAGACACCGCATCTATGTTATCTTTGCAGTATATTTTACAAGGATGAAAACATTAAACAGATTTATCATATCCGATTGGTTTAGAACTCTACAGGATAATATTTGTACATCCCTTGAAAAATGTGATGGCAAGGGTATTTTTGAAGAAGAGATATGGCAACGTCCCGGCGGTGGGGGTGGAAGAACAAGAGTGATTCAAAATGCAAATATAATCGAAAAAGGAGGCGTTAATTTTTCAGAGGTTCATGGTATTTTACCCGATAAGATTAGTTCTGCATTAAATGTCCATGGTCACGATTTTTTTGCATCCGGAGTATCAATTGTAATGCATCCTTTTAGCCCATTTGTGCCTATTATACATATGAATGTGCGTTACTTTGAACTGAGCAGTGGCGAAAAATGGTTCGGCGGTGGAATCGACCTCACTCCTATTTGTGTTGACCCCAAACAAGCAAAAGAATTTCATATAACACTCAAAACGGTTTGCGATAAACACAATCCGCATTATTATGCTGAATTTAAAAAATGGGCTGATGAATATTTCTTTATTAAACACCGAAATGAAACCCGTGGTATTGGTGGAATATTTTTCGATCGTTTAGGAGAAACAGAAAATATTTCCTTGTCAGATAGGTTTCATTTTGTGCAGGATGTAGGTAATTTATTCGCTCCTTTTTATACCCATATTATGCAAACGAATAAAGATATTGCATACGGAAAAAAAGAAAAACAATATCAATTACTGCGAAGGGGAAGATATGTAGAGTTTAATCTCGTTTACGATAAAGGCACTAAATTCGGCCTCGACACAGATGGCAGAACAGAATCCATTTTAATGAGCATGCCTCCTGAAGCAAGCTGGAAGTATAATCACAAACCACAAAAAAATAGCAAGGAAGCAGAATCACTTGCATTTTTAAAACAAGGAATTGATTGGGTGAATATGTGAATTTTGAAACAAAATGGAATTGGTAAAACGCTATCAACAATTCACTTCGTAATTTAAAAAGGAGACAATCTTCGTTTAACCTTTGTGTATCAGAATCTTTGTGCGCTTTGTGGGAAAAAGGTATCACGCTAAGTCGCAAAGGAAAAAAAGAGAAATAAAATATCGGCAACATTAATATAATTCTTTGTGCTCTTTATGCCTCCGTGGAAACTATTAATTTTTCCACAAAAATGCAAAGAAAACAAAGTTTTACAATATTGATGCTGATTTATTGTTACTAAATTTTGTGCTTAAATTTTAGTGCAAAATTTCTAAATTGAAGAGAGTGATTAATTACAGTTTATAAATATCAGATCTGTAGAATCTACATTGCTTTGATGTCCTGCTCTATCCTCCACAAATATTTTGAAATAAAAAGTGTCAATCGGATCGGAATCATCATAACAAAAAGAAATGGGATAATAGGTAGTGATTGTTCCTGAAATTGCCTTGCTGTTGCCTTCTACATTAAAGAATGGTATTTTAAATGGTACCAGATAACCGGGAACGCGGCTGTCCTCCCAAAACATGTTAACACTATCCTCACTGCCCAGATCACCATCCCCATCCTCAAAATAAATTACAATATTAAGGCTATCCTCATCCAGTTCATCAAAAGTATTTTGACTCATGCTCACAAACTCAATTCGGGGTTCAATAGGATAATCAGGTGGCTTTACACAAGATGCAAATGCCAATAAAACCAAAATAATTAGGTAGCTGTTGTTGCGAATCATAATTTTACCTTCCAAAAATACATAAAATATAACTGCTTAACAATGCAAAATATTGTTCAGTTCAAAAAAGACTTGTTTTCTGTTTCGCCTGAAACCTTTGCTGAAATGGCATTGAAGCTATTTCGTTACCAGGCGGTTGAAAATGTTGTGTACCGTGAATTTTTACACTATCTAGACATTTCGTCGGACTCTATCACCCAAATAGAGGATATCCCCTTTCTTCCGATCGAACTGTTTAAAACCCGAAAAATAATAACGGGCGATGCAGATACCCCCTTTTATTTCGAAAGTAGCGGAACTACTTCAGCAAAAAATAGTCGCCACTTTGTTTTTGACCACGAAATCTATAAACAAAGTATAAACCACTGTTTTCGACTATTTTTTGGGGATATTAAAAATTATACCCTTTTAGCCTTACTTCCCTCCTATCTCGATCGCCCAAATACATCATTGGTATATATGTGCCGTGAATTAATGTTTCAAAGTGGCAGACCTGAAAATGGGTTTTATCTGGATAATCAGGAAGCATTACTAAAAATAATTTTACACAATGAAGAAAATAATATTCCAACAATTTTAATTGGTGTAACCTTCGCACTTTTAGACCTGGCAGAAAATTTTCCCCTGAAATTAACCAATACCATAATAATGGAAACCGGCGGCATGAAAGGCAGAAGAGCAGAAATAACGCGAGCCGAATTACACCATATTTTAGGTGAAGCTTTTAAAACAAAAAATATTTATTCAGAATACGGCATGACCGAATTATTATCACAGGCATACTCGAAAGGAGATAGTGTATTTTATACACCAAGCTGGATGAAGATCCTCATTCGCGATACCGAAGACCCGCTCAGCAAATTGCCTCCTGAAAGAACAGGATGCATCAATATCATCGACCTTGCCAACATCCATTCGTGTGCATTTATCGCAACCCAAGATCTCGGAAAAACGCATGCAGATGGTTCATTTGAAGTGATGGGCAGATTTGATAATAGTGATGTGAGGGGATGTAATTTGATGGTGGATTAGAAGGTTATTTATCTCACGCAGAGGTTTTATACATAAATAAATTAGGCGTTATAAATACAAATTAATTTATATCAACTATTTCTCTTCTCTCTGTGCACCATGCACCTCTGCCTACCAGGTGAATTCAACAGTCAGGTATAAAACTCTTTTCACAATAAAAGCACCACATCTTTAAAATAAATAATTGAACTTTGAGGAAAGAATATCTACAATGCACATAACAGTATTAACAGGCGCCGGCATCAGCGCAGAAAGTGGAATACCAACATTTAGAGGGGCGGGAGGATTATGGGAAGGTTTTAAAGTGGAGGATGTTGCCTCACCGGAAGGCTGGTTGCGTGATCAGAAGATGGTGCTGCAATTTTATAATGCACGCAGAAAAGCAGTAAAAAACGCAAATCCAAATAAAGCACATCTGGATCTTGCTGCATTGGAACAGCATCATCATGTGCAGATTATAACACAAAATATCGACGACCTGCATGAAAGAGCAGGAAGTAAAAATATAGTACACCTGCACGGTGAAATATTTAAATCGCGCAGTGTAAAAAATGAGTCCATTATTTATGATTGTGAAGGCGATATTAATTTTGGAGACATTGCTACAGACGGAGGCCAACTCCGACCACATATTGTATGGTTTGGCGAACAGGTTCCAAATCTCGAAAAAGCAATTACACTTACTGAACGATCAGATATTTTAGTGATTATAGGAACAAGTATGTTGGTTTATCCCGCTGCTTCCCTTTTGCATTATGCACCTTATGATATTCCGGTTTATATTATTAATCCGGAAATTCCGGAAATGAATAAAAAAAGCAATTATCATTTTATTAAAAAAAATGCGTCAGAAGGAGTTGCAGAATTTATTCGAGACGTATTAAAGTTATAATTCCCACTTCCATAGAACAACCAAACCTATTCCAGAGAAATGATAAATTCTAAACCACTCAAATTTATTCTCTACAAAAAATAATCTTAAATGGAAAAAACTACCAAACAACCCTGGCAAACGCTCACAAAAAAAGTGATATACGATAATGCCTGGATACATGTGGAAGAACACGATGTAATAAATCCTGCGGGGAAGGAAACGATCTACGGAATAGTGGAATTCAAAAATTATGCAATTGGAATCTTGCCGGTTGATGAAGAAGGTAATATTTGGTTGATAGGACAACATCGTTACCCATTTAATTTATATAGCTGGGAAATTCCGGAGGGTGGAGGAAAAAAGGAGGAGGATCCACTGGAAAACGCAAAACGTGAATTGTTGGAGGAAGCAGGATTAACCGCTCAAAATTGGACCTTGATCCAGGAAATTCAGGTTTCTAACTCCGTTACCAATGAAATTGGATTTATCTATTTGGCTCAAAATATAACGGAGGGAAACTCAAATCCCGATGAGGATGAAGACCTTTTAATAAAAAAAATACCCTTCTCAGAGGCCTATGCCATGCTGGAAAACGGGGAAATAAAGGACTCGCTCACCGTAATTGCCCTGTTGAAAGGCAAAATATTATTGGGATTATAGCACAATGCTAACAAATTGGTTCAATACCATTTTTCTAAATTTTTTATATATTTGAAAAAAAATAACACTATGGAAAATCAAATACTCGATCAGTCAGAAGCCTACAGCGAAGTAATAAAATATGCCTCCTTTTGGGAAAGAGTAGGTGCATCGCTTATCGACTTCCTCATTTTTCTTCCCGTTTATGGACTTACTTTTTATAATTCGATGTCCATTAAAAATTTACCTTTAGCAATTATTCTCAGTTTGGTTTATTTAATTTATAAAATATATATGGAAGGTAAATACGGGGCAACCATAGGAAAACGCGCAATGAAAATAAAGGTTGTTACGGAAGACAATAAACCAATAAACATGCAATTGGCGGCAGTAAGAGCTTCCTTGTATATCATTAATGCATTAGTAGTAATAATGACCACCGTTATGTTATTTCAAACGGAAGGATTTGAGGATGTAACCGGATTTATGGAAACCAGCCAGTTTCAACAAGACCATCAAAGTAATTTTGCTATGGTTACTGGAATACTATTATTTATATCCGTAATATTTGTTGCCTTCGATAAAAAGAAACAAGCATTACACGATAAGATCGCGAAAACAATTTGTATTTCGAGGTCTTAATTATTTTACTATTGTAGTTTCTTCAAATTTAACCCCGTGTTCGAGTTTTAATTCCTCTAACACGGGATCATATATTTCAGGTAGCACCGGAATCACAATACCCTTATTTTGTAAAGTTCCGTTGAGGATCATTTTCACAACAATTGCTGCGGGAAGTCCCACTGTTTTCGCCATTGCAGTATGTAATCCATCCTCACCAATAACAACCATTGACGATTGAACTTTATAGGTTTTTGCGTTTAATGTATATTCCATCAAATGCAACATCACACACATATCCTTATCGCTTTCTTCCAATAACCATTTTTTTTCCAATAATTTTTGTAAAACCTGTGCGGGAGTTGCCTTTATATTCGTATCTGTTTCCTTATATATTTTTTCCTCACTGAATAATCCAAGCCATTCAAATTTATTTTGCATTTCGATGGATTTATGGATATCAGCATATTCCATTAATTTTGTTTTAACAGAGGAAGACGACGAAGGTAAAAAGGAATTCGTATAATCTTTCCAGCTAAAATTTTCTATCCCTTCCATAAAATAACTATCGTCGGTCATTCCCAATAACACAAAAACATTCCATGCATCACAAAATCCGCGTTTGCGTAAAGTTCCTCTAACAATTGTTGCTGTATTTTCTAAACCATACACTTTTCTGTATGCAAGCGAGTCCCGATTCGGATATCCTTCAAATTCACCATATCCCGGAATTTCCATAATATCATACCTGGAAAATAATTTATGATATGGAATATATTTATACTGATTGTCCCATAAAAACTTTGCTGTCCCTTGCCCTGCCAACACCACATTACGAGGATTCCAGGTAAATTTATAATTCCAGGGATTATTATCAGATTCGGGTGCAATTAACCCTCCTGTATAAGATTCAAATGTTTTAATTTCTCCTCCCGCTTTATGCACTGCATCAATCATTTTTTTTGCACTCATGTGATCAATACCGGGATCTAATCCAATTTCATGCATGAGCATTATTCCTGCTGCCTTGGCTTCTGCATCCAAAACTTTCATTTCGTCACTTACATAAGATGCGCAAACAAAATGTTTTTTAAATTTCACGCAGTCGCGCGCAATTTCGATATGCAAAAATGCGGGTAATAATGAAATAACAATATCCGCCTCTCTTATTGATTGTTCCCTCACTTCTTTGTCGGCGGAATTAAAATAAATTCCCCTTCCTCTTGGATCTTTATTTAATTTTTGTATTGCAATATCTGCATCAATATCGCCCAGGGTTATCATCCAGTTATACCGTGATGCATTTTTCAGTAAATATTCTATCAACACTGTTGCTGATTTACCGGCGCCTAAAATCAAGATGTTCTTCATAATTCCGTTACAAAATTAGTATTTTCGTGCTTAATCAAATCTGGTGGCACTATGCAAAAATTTGAACTGATATGTTCAGTGGAGGAATATGCCTCTTTGGATGAATTGACGGACGGCGACAAATACCTTATCAAAATGGCAACAGATGCATTGGCAACTGCTTATGCACCTTATTCTCAATTTCAGGTAGGTGCAGCTTTGTTATTGGAGGATGGAGCTACGGTTTCCGGCAGTAACCAGGAAAATGCAGCCTATCCATCGGGTTTATGTGCAGAACGCGTTGCTTTTTTTTCAGCAGCAAGCCAGCATCCAAATAAATCCATAACAGCAGTTGCAATTACTACTTCCTTCTCTCTCCAAAATCCCATTGCTCCTTGTGGAGCTTGCAGACAGGTTATGGCAGAATATGAATTAAAACAAAATAAACCGATACGTATTATTCTCGCTCATCCCGGCGAAAAGGTTTATGTAATTAATAGTGTTCGGGAATTATTGCCTTTATATTTTTCAGGAGAATGGTTGAAAAAATAAGCTTCTGTCCATTTATCATGTTTTATTCTGATAAAACTGTCAATGCTTTTTTACAAAATTGCGCCTCATTCAAAAATCCATATTTGTTGAAAAAGGTTAGTGACCTTGAGAAATAATCGGAAGGATTTTCATTGAGCGCAAAATTTAATTTTCCTGCACATTGAGGACAAATGATTAAAGGTTTTTTATCTGATTCTTGCAGAGAATTACTACCATTTAATACACAGGAAAATGTTTTACAATGTTGCATAGATAACATATGTAAAAATTCATGCGAAGTTGTTTCCATTAATCGCCGTAAACATAAATTAAATGCTGAATCACTTTCCGCAGCATCTCCATATCGGTAGAAAGAGGATACTCCTACCCTTTCCTGCGTATTTGCTTCTCCAAATACAAAATTCCATTCCTCCCCCGGATACAGATCATAGGAAGTAATTGCCATCATACCAACTGCATCATCAGGTAAAATTTTTATAAGAAGATCATGTAAAATATATCCGCTATTTAATTGCCCGTTTCGTTTTTTACTGGAAGGAATATCCCGGATTGATATTCCGGGTTTAATTTTTACCTGTAGACCAAAAACAGCACTGAGATATTCGGCTGTAATATCCAATAATATTAACTCTTTGGTATTAAATTCATTTAATGGAGCCAAATAAATATATTTCCTGACAGAATCAGGAATTGCCGGATTTGCACTTTTGTACGCATCAACACTTTGATCCGGCTCCGGATGTTCTGACCTCCAGTCGCCCGGAATTGGCGGGGTTAATTGAGCATATAAACTTACAAATACACTGTCTGTATTTGTTTTTTCAACTTTTGTTACAGCCCTTTCCTTTTTACAATTAATTCCGAAGGCAACTATTAATATTGCAACTAAAATTTTAATTGATAGGTGTTTTTTCAAAATTGCAAAACGTGTTATTTATCCAACACAAATTGTTTTGTTATCAAACCCTCTCCGGACCTTATCAATACCATATAAATTCCGGAAGGTTGTGCCGACATATCAATGCGCAATGTTTCGTTTTGTATTCTGTTGTGTTGTTCTGTATGAATTATCTTCCCGGTAATATCAGTTATACTCAAATCAATATTACTTAAATGAGCCATATCAAGATCAACAAATATTTCATTTTGTGTAGGATTTGGATATAGATTTACTTCATCTTGCATGATAAATTCATCATTAATATCATTATAATTTCCTACGGTAAACTGTAAATAGATCAAACCCCCAAAATCAGCTTCAAAACTTTTAATAAAAGTTCCGTCCATGTCACGAGTGCGAAAGTATCCACCACCATCAGTATTTGCCCACCAGCTCAAACCATCTTCCCCATAATCCCATAAGTACAATTCATAACATCCTTCCTCCAGATGCAGCGTATCTTTGTATGTTGTATTGTCCTCAAAGGTTGTCCTTTCAAAAATAGTATTGCCGTGATGATCATATAAAAACAGATCATTTTCATGGGAGGCAGTATTTGTTTTAGTTTCTATATAAAAATCTGCGGGATAAGTAGGAGGAATCGCCATTTTAGAAATTATGGAATTATTAAATCCATATTCATCTGAGCCACCATTTGGATTACTGATAGTAACAATAAATTCTGTTCCTGCATTCGTCCATCCAAAATTCGGTAAAGTAACCTCTTCACTTTCCATAAATGCAAGTTCACCGGTCCAGGTATAATTTGTTTGTATCTGATCTTTAATTCCGAAAGTAATATCCAAAGAAGTTAATGTAGTGGAACCGGTATTTTTAATTACAATAACAGGATTAGTGCATACCGGATTTTTTCTCGAATGCATATCATTATCGGAAGGAGAAATAATTTCTTCCAAAGCAGCATCTAAAGAAAAATTTGGTGCACCATAGGTTACTAATTGCACGGAGGTAACATAAGTTGGAACTGATCCGGCACCGTTCCAGGTGTATGCTTCTGCATTATAATCAAAATCATAAGTGCCACCGGGAACAACATCTTGTGTTAATTCATGATCATAGGTCCACACCTCTGCACCGGGACACCAATTTGCTCTGTCGTAAACCCATGTTCCACCCTGAGGATAAACGGGATTGAGATCGCAATTATCTCTCCAAACCTCCTTACTCCAAACATTACTTCCATCAACAGATAAATTATGTTCACGCGAACAGAATTCCGCACAATTTGCAGTGCCACCAAATCCATGACCTGTAACGCGAATTTTTACTCTGCTATTTAATGCATCATTTGGAATAGTAATTTCTTTTACCGGAGTAAGATCATTAAAGGAAGGTGTTAAACCATATCCATAAAATCCAAACCACAAATTAGAAACAGAAATTGGATCACGGGGTGGAGTTCCTTCAATAAACAATAATTCCATATCCAATAATTCCTGCCAGTTACCCGCATTTAAATGAACAGAGTCGTGTAATAATGGTCGGTAATCACTTACATCATAAGTCCAGGTAAATCCATCACCCAGATCGAGACCAATTCCGTAAGGCGTAATAAATCTTCCAAGTTCAATTGTATTTATTACTTCAAAGGGAGCGCTGTAATATTCAAGATCTTCATTATAAATGGTAGATGTTGCAGTTACCCAGGTTGAGTCGGCAATGGTGCCATCGGCATTGTAGGTATACGTATAATAATCGGAAGGATAAACTAATACAGTGTCGGTTGCAACAGTAGGATCTGCAGGATCGAAATAAATTAATGTTATTGGATCAGTTGGAATATTATTTATAATTAAAAGAGAATCTTCATGGTTTATAAATTCGCCTTGTTGGAAGGAAACTGCCGGGCGATAATTACTGGAATTAATATTGCGGAATAATTGTTCCGCATTATTATATCTTGTTACTGCTCCTACCAAACCGAGATCATTTTCGGCAACCTCATCAGGTTCTGTTAATCCATCGCCATCATTAAAATGATAATACAATAATAAATTCGCGTTGTAAGGATGTAAAACATCAAGATCTTTATATAAATAATCGTTAATAGTTGTAACATCTAATTCCACATTCCAAATTGCAAATTCATCCATATTTCCTGCATAGGATTCAGAACCTCCCCAATTACCTTTTCCTAATCGAAGATTAATTATATCCTCCATTAATTTAACAGCACCTGTTCCCGAATGCCACAAAATTCCATTCTTATATATTTTCATAGAGCCCGAAACGGTATTTTTTGTAAAGGCCCAATGCGTCCAGTTTGATTCATAATCTGCCGGTGCAGAATTTTTATATATTCTGTCATATCCTCCAACATTACCTGCATCCCAATAAACATTTGCATCACTCCATGGTGTATGACTATTTAATACTCTTGCACCAGTTGAGGTAATTGCTTCGAAGGTGGTTCCGTTTTGTGGTTGATACACAGCATCACCCTGACTCCAAAAAGAAATGGTAACCTGTTCACTAAGATCGCTCAGTGGATTACCGATAACATCTGCATAATCAGGATTATAAAATTCGATATATTTATCGTAGGAAGATGTTGTTAAGGCACTTAAAAACCCGGCATCCTGCGCACCGGTTAGATACGAGGAACCTGTAAAATCATTATTTTGATACGTAATTTCAATTAAAATGTTGGAAACTCCATCCCAATAAAAAGGAGTTAAAAAATCAACAGCACCATTACCAATTGTAAAAGTTGTATTTTGATCATACACAGTTGATGCCGCGCCCGATTCAAAAATATTTGAAGTGAATGCATCGCTTGCTGTATTTTTCATTTTTATTTTCAAATGCTGCATAGTGTAACCTGACGATTGAATATCAAAATCCATCCCGGTAATATTTCCTGCTAACAATCCCGCTGCGGATAATTCAGTTGCACGCCAAATAAATTGGGATCTTGAAATAGGATATGCAGTATAAAAAGGATAAAAAATAGCAGTCTCCGATGTTCCAATTGGATAATTGTTTAGTGAAATTGTATCATCGTACACAACAAAATATTCCCAATACGGAAATGTTGTATACGTTTGATCCTCCACATAAGAAAAAGTATCTGGTGAGGCACCATTTGCGGTAAAAAAGGGATGTAATAACAAAGTACTGTCCAACTCGCCGGTATGTTCGTATAAATAATTATAGGTGAGATAATCCCATTCACCGCACTCCGGACTTTGAGCCGGGTTACATTTCAGGGTATATTTCATAATAATCTTTTCCACAGAAACATCAAGGCCTGGTAATTCGAACCATGCATCCTGCGGTGAACCAAAGGTGAATGTTTGTACTTTTATAGTATCACCGGGATCAGCAAAAACACGCGTTGCAGTCAGGATAAAAAGGGACAGAGAAAAAATTATTTTTTTAATGTTCGAAAACATGGTCGTAAGTTTGGTGCAAATATAAGAAAGATGCTCGTTGAGGCGGTTTAGGCAACTGTCAAAATAGCATCACAATAACAAACCAATGATAACAGCAAAGAATATACATAAGTCGTACGGGCCACTACAGGTGTTAAAAGGGGTGGATCTGCATATACAAAAGGGCGAACTGGTAAGCATAGTGGGAGCTTCCGGTGCCGGAAAAAGTACTTTATTACATATTATCGGCACTTTAGATAAACCGGATACAGGCGAGCTTTCCATCAACGATTCGGTGATCAATGGATTAAATGACAAACAATTGGCAGCATTCCGGAACAAAAATATCGGGTTTGTTTTTCAATTTCACCATTTACTGCCTGAATTCACCGCTTTGGAAAATGTTTGTATTCCAGGCTATATCGCCAAAAGGAAAGAAAAAGAAGTGGAGCAAAAGGCCAAAGAATTTTTAGATTATCTCGGATTAAACGAGCGGCTTCAACATAAACCCAATCAATTATCAGGTGGTGAACAACAACGTGTTGCCGTAGCACGTGCATTAATTAATCAGCCTCTTGTAATTCTTGCTGATGAACCTTCCGGAAATCTGGATACGCAAAATGCAAAAGAATTACATGAACTTTTTTTTAAGTTGAGAAAAGAATTTGACCAAACATTTATTATTGTTACACACAACGAAGAACTTGCCGATATGGCGGATCGGAAATTGGTGATGAAGGATGGAAGGATGATTAGCAAATTAGCAGATTAGCAAAATAGCAGATGTGAGTCGAAGGTTTGGAACTTTTACTTTCAAGTGTAAATTGTTGTTGATCGAGTGGTTGATTTTTATTTAGAAATGAAAATTAAAGGTAAATCTTACATTTTTAGCAACTTAATCACATTAATACCAATTATAGTAAAACCGCAAAATAATATTCCGACAAAAACGAGAATTAATGAAAACAATGGAGCCATATTCGCATATTCCAAACCTTCTATACCGGCGGCATCAGTAAAAAACATTTGTTTCTTTACTAACTGATAATTACCATTTTTTTCGGCAAATAAAAATTCATAAAAAGGAAAATGATCGTTTGAAATTTCCCCTCCTTCCACAGCTACGAAGATGTATTTGGTATTATCAATGGTGCTAAATTCCAACAAATCTCCATTTATCGATTGTTTGTCGCCGTACGAGTTTTTTAAATGCATAATAGAATACGTTTTAAACATTTGTTTTTCCAAATTACTTAAAACATTTGCATTTATTTTGTTAGCACTATCATTGTAAATACTTCGAAAGTCGAGATTTCTTTTATGGCCTCCTTCTTTATCTTCCAGCACCATAAGAGCTCTATCACTTTTACCATAATAGGGGTCATCGCGTCCATAAAGCGTATCACTGTATTGGTAATCACCTGAAAATATATACAATGGTTTTAAACCGATAGTATCTGCATTAGAAATATTGCAAAAGGTTAAGAGTTGTTCCGCATTTGAAATTTCTTTAAATACAGGTGGTCGTTTGTAGGTATATCCCCAGTATTTATAATTTTCATCAGTAGCAAAAATGGTAAATGCAATTTGTGCCAGTACAATAAATAGGAAAAAAATTCTTATTAATCCCGGAGCCCTCTGTTTTCGAAGTAATAAATAAAAACAAATTCCACCAATTATAGGAATAACGATAAAGATTCCGACCCAATAAAAATTTGTAGAATAATGATATATAGTTTTATCAAAGTAAAGCCTGTTTAAAATCAAAAAAGGAAAAAGCAGACCATGCACTATCGTAAATCCGGCAGCAAATAACGAAATTATTTTGACTGATGCATAGAGTTTCTTTTTGAATTGCATTGGAACCGGCTTGATGTTTAATTTTGAAAACGCTCCTCCCTCCTATTCTCCCATCTGCTAATTGGCTAATTTGCTAATTACCCGAATCCCCGGTAAAATAATCAAGTTTATGTTTAAACAACACATTAAAAGTAGTAAGACTTCCATAGATCCGGGTGATGTATTGTTGCATTTCCACCTTTTCGGCATCGGATAATTTGGGATGTGCATTTATTTTTTGTTCCATCACACGCAAGCGGTCGCGGAGCATTACAATTTTGTGAAAAAAGGTTTCAATGGGAATTTCTTTCGATTGTAATTTTTTATCCGCCGGTTCTAAAATTAAATTACCACCATCGTATCTGTCGGCAATATGTATTATTTCCGTTACATCGCTCCACTCACGCAAAATTTTGATCAGTGCATCCTCTGCTTCTGAAAAACTCACGGGATATTCACTGTCGAGCGCTTCAATAATTTCCATGTCGGTATCTTTAAGCACACCTTTGATACCCTTACTGATAAAACAAATATCATATGCGCGTTTGTGTACAAACACCACAACCCCGACACCATGATCAGGATGATTAACTCTTGAGCCTACACCTAAAACTTCCATATTATAATTTTGACTGCAAGTTATATAGATTTTACAAGCAAAAAAAAGCCCGTCCACCGAAGGTGAACGGGTATAAGCGTTGAACACGACTTCAACACTTCACACATTATAATTTTTCAAACCGGCAAACCTTTGGAGTTAAGTTGCCGAATTTTACCGCAAAGATATATGAACCTTTTTGAAATTGTGTTATATCTAACGAATATGTTCTTGTTCCGGGGGTAACTATCTCTGTTTTCTCCAACTGTATTTTCATATTCATGTCTATAATGGAATAGTGCATTTCCAATTCGCTGCTGATACTAAAATTAAAATTCATAACCCTGTCAACAGGATTTGGATAGGAACAAACAAATCCTGTTATCACATCCATACAGGGCTGAGCGCATTTCAGCTCGCTATAACTTAAGTCCCCATTGGTTTTAGCGATCTTCAACCTATAATATTCTATATCGCCGGCTGCATTGGTATCTGAATAACTGAAGTTCATAATGCCTCCTGTTGTTTCGCCTTCTGTTAACACAACAATGGAATTAAAGATTACACCGTCCATTGTTTTTTCTATATCGTAGGAGGCGGCCTTATTTTGAAGTGCGACATCCCAATCCATCCATATTTTACCATCCTCCCCGCAATAAATATTCAACTCCGGTAAGGTATTTATAATTGGCACATCAGTATGTAATAATAATTCTATTTGATTGCGTTCCGGATTTAATCCAACAAGGTCGTCGCTACCATTGCGATCAAAATCTTTTACAATCAATTCATTACTCAGTGCAACAAAATGTTGAGGCTCTGCAAAATTGAAATCTCCTTCCCCTATGGAAATATTTCTAAATACTTTAGTAATCTTCATTCCAGTTCCGTTGGAAGAAGCCGCTATATCAAATTTGCCATCCTGATCAAAATCTCCAAGCACTATACCCTGAGGAGAACCGGCTTCCATAAAAACGGGTTGTCCAAAACTAATGTTACCATTTTGAGAAAGGTTTGGCAGTATGGATATATCTCCGTTTGGCCAATTGGCGGTAACCACATCAGGTTTAAAATCGTTATCAATATCACCAATATCAAGGTTATTTACCGAACGCCCTGTATTTTGAAGAACAGCATCTGCAAAAATCAGTGTTTGCGATCCATAGGAAGTTAGATTTTTTACAACGGCAATACCGTTGTGCGTACTTGCAACAATATCTGCATTACCATCCCCATCTATATCTGCACATTTAAGGTCATGAATAATACCATAAGCGGGTAACTGAATCATGGACTCTAATTTAATGGAAGATGCTTTATCGGAGCAACTATTTCTGTAAACAAGCAATTTGTCGCCACAAGCCGATATTATGTCTGAAAACCCATCAGCATTCAAATCGCAAATAGATAACGCTCCCGTTACACCGGGTGAATCAAAAAACTGAGAGGAGGCAAAACTAATTTTTCCGGGGGAAGAAGTGTTTTGCAGCACTATAATAGAAGCATTTGCAGTATTTGAAATTACAATTTCCGGAAATCCATCACGATTCATATCGCCAATAGAAAACTCCCCTGAAGTTCCTTCTGTATAACTGAATTGAAAAGGACTTGAAAACGAAGTTTCTTCACTCGGTTTGGAGGAGGTAGAATTGAGGAAAATTTGCACAGTGTTGTTGTCATTAAAACACATAACAAGATCCATTTTCCCATCATTATCCATATCTGCGCTTTTTAGGCCTGATGGAGATAAACCTGAAATTGCTTTTAATCCGGAATCATGTAAAGCGCTTAAACTGAACTGTGCCTTAGTAGCTAAAGGGTTTATAAGGATTGCAACCAGCAACCACCACCCGAAGGCAGACTTTACAAAGTTTGTTGTGCGTAGAGTACTATTCATGTTTCGTATGATATAAGGCAAAATTCATACTGCAAAAAATAAGCTCCAACAGATATTACACACAATTATTAAGTTTCTAAAAGCGACTGTAATAAATAAAATACACTTTTTACTTATTTTTACCAATTGATTACTAAGTTTCTATGCATTATTCGGGCTCCTTATACGAATTGGTTTTATCGCTCACAAAAACTGAAAAACGCTATTTCAAGCTGTTTGCCCGTTTAAACAAGGAAGAAAGCAATCTTATCAGGATATTTGATGCAATTAGCATTCAAAATCTTGCCACTGACAACGAGGTAAAAGAATATTTTACCAAACAACCTTTCGTTCGGCATTTTGATGTTTATAAGGTGCATTTGAAGGAAATTATTTTGAACAGTATGCGCAATTTCCATCAAAACCGGAGCAAACAAAATGTATTACAAAATAATCTGGAGGATGTTAGATTTTTTTTCATGAAGGGACTATTTAAACAATGCAACAAATTAATTAAAAGCGCAAAAAATCTTGCACAGGAAACCGGCAACTTTACAATACTTTTAGATCTATTGGAAGTAGAGGGAAAAATACCGGAGGGGAAAGAAACATATCAAAACACCAACATTAAATTACATAAACTATTTGAAGAGCAAAATTTCGCGTTAAATAATTTAATGTTAGAAATTCAAGTTGGATTCAAAATAACAACTGCCGATCTGCTTATTAAAAAATTTGAAACTAAAGAAAGTGAAATTGATTATTTTGAATTGGTTAAAACAGTTGAAGAGATAAACAAATTTAAAACTGATGAATCACCAGCATTACAAAGAAAAGTTTATCAATCAAAAGCCGAATTTCACAGGGTATTACATCAATATACAGAGGCCAAAAAATATATTGAACTTTTGATTGTCTCCTATGAAAGTTCATCAATAACCCTGCGGGAGAATGTCGAAAATTATATCAAAGCACTTGCGAATCGAATATCCCTTTGTATACAATTAAATCAATTTGAAGATGGTTTGCAGTGGAATGAGGCATTGAAAAATGTGCCTCTGTTGTTGGATAAAAAGCAAAAAAGAGACAACAAATTATTGGCGCTTGTTGATGGATATTATATTCAGAATAAACTCAAGATATATCTCTTTTGCGGGGAAATGGAGAAAGTATTGCCATGTGTAGTGGAAACAGAATTATTGTTATCACGAAAAAATTCTGCAATACCGGAGGAGATGCAAACGGAATTGATAACACTAAAAGTTTATTATTATTTTATGTTGCAGGATCTCCAAAAAATAGAAACTCTTTTAGAATTTAACAAGGTAACAATCACGAATATTAAAAACAGGGAGCAGGCGATCAACCTTGCCATGCTCCAATATTTACTGGCATTAATAAAAGGAAACCCAAATGAACTTCGGAATACGTTTCGATCTCTTTATCACTTACTTTTAACAGGAAAGGGGTTTTCACAATTTGAACATATTTGTCTTGCATTTATAAGAAAATCCGGTTCAATTGAGTCCTCCTCCATCTCAAAACGCAAATTGGAAAATGTATTGTTAAAGGAATTGTATAAACTGGAGACCGGTCCATTTTGGGAAAACAGATCAATACGCTTCGACCTGATCTCGTGGCTGGAAGGCAGGCAAAAAGAGTTGCCGCTATTTCAAATATTGAAGGAAAAACATCCAATTTAACAGCCCTGAAACAAAAAACTATTTTAGAAATACCTTAAATTTGCACCCAACCTTACTGTTAAAAGAATTAATGAGTACCAACGCCGAAGATATCAGAGTTCAGGAATTTGCGCAACAGTGTATGAATGCACTCCGAAGAATAAAGGAAACCCTACCCACTACCTGGAAGGCGACCCTTGCTCCTTTTCAGTTGGAAATAAGAGAAACTGCGGCAACAAATAATTTGAGTGAAACCGGAGCCTTGGACCTTATACTTGACAGGCTTATGAAGGAGATTCCTCTAAGAGAAAAACTTAAAACTTCTTACACATTTTATATGGCAGCTTACTGCACTATGTTATAAATATTTATACCAGCTGAATAATTTTCTTTTCTTCAAATACAGCAAATCTTTCTCATTGTGGTAGGCTTCTCTTTCAAAACAGATGTTTCGGTAAGCGATGTAATGGTTTCTGTATTTTAATCTGTTGATCAGATAATTTAACAGGTATAATAAATAAAATGGGAAGATGGCCAATTCGAGTTGCTGCCGAAGGTGAATATGTTCGTGATTAATAAATATTTTATCGTTTAATAATGTTTTGTTATTTATCAATATAAAAGGGAATAGAGTCATTCCATTCACATGTAACTTTTTAAGGATAATTTTTTGCCAATTGCGTATTCCATTTTCCAAACTTGTCATAACCGGAATTGAATTAGTGGAGAAGAATAATTAATTAACGCTAAAATCATTATTTACCAAATGCCCAGGTTAAAAAGTACGGCATAATTTCACTCCAGGTTTGCTGGTCGTGTTTACCGCCTTTTATGAGAACAAATTGAATATCCCGTTTATCGTCGTAACCCTTATTTTTTAGTTCCTGAATAAAATCTATGGTGTCGTCAATAGAATCTATAAGTCCGTTTTTATTACGGTCTGCCTCTTCGTCGTTTGTGCCACATTCAAACCAAAATTTTAATCCCTCCTTTTTTTCGGAGTTGCGTATCATCTGATGAATTATTCTGTGTTTATCTTCTTTATACCCTCGGTTGTATGCTTTCATACGCCACCATAAACTGCCGGAAAACACACCTACTTTTGCAAAATAATTCGGAAAGTTCCAAACAATATCAATTGCACTTAATCCTCCCATACTCCATCCGGCAACAACATTTTTATTTTTATCCCTCGATACAGAAAAATTGTTTCTGATATAAGGCAATAATTCGTTGATCATAAATTCGGAATAAAGTCCTGCCTTGGAACCTCTGTTTTTAAAATCCACTGCCGAACTGCTACCATACTCCTGCAATCTATCCTCATTGGCATGTACACCAATAACAATAAAAGGAGTAATAATATCCTCCCTGATCAACTCATTTATCACCTCGGTTATACCCATAGATGGAATGTCCTGTCCATCATTAAGCCATAATACCGGATAGGGTTTTTGCTGGTAATGCGGTGGTAAAATTATAGTAAGTGCAACATCGCGGTTTAAATAAGACGACCTTATTTTTACAAATTCAACACTTACCTTCGAGGCGACTTTAAGCTTCATTTAACAAGGCAAATTTAGCGCAAATAAGAATATAAATTTTAGATTAATTAAACATTTACGTGTGCATTTGATTGTCGGTTGACCTGTTTTATCGTACCTTTGCAGCGCTTTACATAACCTTATAAAAAAATCTAACTCTTGGAGCTAAACGAAGAAAAACACAGTTGGTTGTCCCCTGCCCTGGGCATCAATGTTGAGATGCTTACTTTTGGGACAAAAGGTTTCCCATTGGTTTTATTCCCAACATCCATGGGAATGCACAACGAAAACCGCGATTTTAAATTAGTAGAATCCATTGGTTGGTTTATTGAGGCTGGACTAGTAAAAGTGTATTGCCCGGATAGCATTGATAAACACAGTTGGTATAACACAGAGGCGAATCCGGCTGACAGGGTATCAAATCAGATGCTTTATGAGCGAATGATATTGGAGGAGATTTATCCGGCTATTAAGGAACAAACGGGTCATTATCGTATAGGAGTTGGCGGTTGCAGTTTTGGTGGATATCACGCATGCAATTTTGCTTTTAGAAACCCTGCTATTGTTGCTGCTATGTTTTCATTGCATGCAAAATTTGATATTAAAACGCAATTGGATGGCCATTACGACGACAATGTTTATTTTAATAATCCGGTGGATTATTTAGCAGGAATGGAGGATGAAAATCTCTGGAAGATGCAAATATTTTTAGGCTCTGCCGAATTTGATATGTGTCTGGATTCCAATTATAAAATGGCTCAAATGCTTGGAATTAAAAAAATTCCACATACTTTAGAGGTGCTGGAAGGCGAAAAACACGATTGGCCGGCATGGAGACAACAGTTACCAAAATTTTTATCCATGTTAGATTACGACAAAATTTATAAATAATACGACCACCTTTCGGGTATAAAAAAAACCAGATGATAAAAAAAATAGGAATTATTCACGGAATGGAAGACTCCTTTCCCACTGCGTTTATCGATCGCATTAACAGCAAAAACATTGATGGTATTGTTGCTGAACGTGTTTTAATTGACAAGGTAATTCAAGGAGAACCCGGTGAATTTGCCGTTATTTTGGATCGTATTTCACATGATGCGCCTTTTTACAGGAGTTATCTGAAAAATTTGGCAATAAGCGGAACAGCGGTGATGAACAATCCGTTCTGGTGGAGTGCCGATGAAAAGTTTTTTAATAATGCACTCGCCGTAAAATTAGGAATTCCGGTGCCGAATACTGTTTTATTGCCATCACACGAATTACCTCCTAATACAAAATCTCATTCCTTCCGCAATTTAAAATATCCTTTGGATTGGGAAACTATTTTTAAATACATTGGATTTCCCGCCTATATGAAACCGCACGATGGTGGTGGCTGGAAAGGCGTTTACAAAGTGGACACTATGGAAGATTTTTTTGAAAAATATGCGGAGACCGGAACAGATGTAAATATTTTACAGAGTGAGGTTACCTTCGATTATTATTTCCGGTGTTATTGCCTTGGGCAGAAGTATGTTCATATCATGTATTACGAACCGCGCAATGCTGCACATCTTCGGTATACTTGGAATGGACCGGAGGCTTCTGC
The DNA here is from genome assembly GCA_964638865.1 of uncultured Chitinophagales bacterium. Lineage (GTDB taxonomy): Bacteria > Bacteroidota > Bacteroidia > Chitinophagales > BACL12 > UBA7236. The sequence continues at coordinate 33,023 of CAZXBG010000022.1, forward strand.
AGAATTATTGGAAACTGTAAGAGTTTATACTTTAGCTTTAAATCAGGCTTTAGGGTATGATTTTAATACAGTGGAATGGGCGGTGAAGGACGGAATTCCCTATGCAATTGATTTCTGTAATCCTGCACCCGATGCGGAAAAGGTTTCTGTTGGAGAGGAAAATTTTGAATGGGTGGTTGAACATGCAGCATTGATGGCTATAGAAAGAGCAATGGCTCACAAGGAAGGTCAGGATAATTTAAGTTGGGGAACCTATGTGCATCACTCCGTAAATGGAATCGCACATAATCGCGCAACGCAACCCATTTTTAATCCCGGTGTTTCGTCTTAAAAAGAAATAATTTACATGAGTAGTTTATATAAGGATTTTACATTAGGCATAGAGGAGGAATTTCAGATAATTGATCCCGAAACACGCGACCTTTCACATCGTCGCCATCATATTATTGAGAACGGTGCGAAATACGAAGTTGATATAAAGGCGGAGATGCATCAGAGTGTTGTGGAAGTTGCTACAAGTATTTGTAAGGACATGAAAGATGCGCGTAATCAAGTGGTGCAATTGCGCAAAATAATTGCGGAATTAGCCGATCGCGATAAATTAAAAATTGCAGCTGCAGGTACACATCCCTTTGCTTCCTGGGAAGAACAATTAATTACAAATCATCCACGATATCAGGAAATAGTAAATGAAATGCAGGAAGCTGCACGCAGTAATTTAATTTTTGGATTACACGTGCATATAGGAATGCCCTCCAGGGATGTTGCAGTGTATATGATGAATTCGCTGCGTTATTTTTTACCACATATTTTTGCTTTATCCACTAACTCTCCTTTTTGGGAAGGAAGAGATACCGGATTTAAATCGTTCCGCACAAAAGTGTTTGATAAATTTCCACGCACAGGTATTCCGGATGTATTTAATGATGCAAGTCATTTCGATAATTTTGTTGCCCTCCTGGTAAAAACCAATTGTATCGATAATGGAAAAAAAATATGGTGGGATTTGCGTGTGCATCCCTATTTTAATACCATCGAATTCAGAATGTGTGATATTCCATTGCGTGTAGATGAAACGCTTGCACTTGCTGCCTTAATGCAGGCAATCACGGCTAAATTATTTAAATTAAGCAAAAGTAATATCGGCTGGCGCAATTACGACCGTGCATTAATTCAGGAAAATAAATGGCGAGCAGCGCGTTATGGAATTGGAGGCAAATTAATCGATTTCGGCAAACAGGAAGAGGTGGACACTAAAGATCTTGTTCTCGAATTTTTAGATTTTGTGGATGACGTTGTAGATGAATTGGGAAGTAGAGAAGAACTCGATAATATCAAGTGGATGTTGAACAATGGAACCGGCGCCGACCGTCAATTAAAAACGTATTACGATAATAACAGAGACTTTAATAAGTTGGTTGATTTTATGATAGAAGAAAGTTATGTTGGTTTATAATTTATTTTGGGTCAAATTCATTTTCTGGGGAGCATCAGTCATTTCAATATCATCAATTATCCTAAAAGTGGACATTCCTCTTTTGATATTTAGAATTCTTCTCCGGGTATG
>CAZXBG010000023.1:0-33922 GCA_964638865.1 uncultured Chitinophagales bacterium
TATAGAAAACTTTCCTTGGAATAGAGGATTGTCCCCAACTTTTAATATTGACCCCAAAAAAATTAATCAGAAAAAAACTACATTAATTTCAATATTGGTATTTCTTCCTTTATCGTCGCTGCAGCTTATTTTTATTTTTCCTTCTTCGGGTTCATAAAAAACAGGAGATTTTGAATCGGCTTGCGTTAATAATTTATCGTTGATATACCAGAATACTTTTTTAACATCTGAAGCTACATTTGCAGATAACATTATTTTTTGTTTATCTGTTTTGTCGATAAAGTACTCCAGATTATGCACCGGTGAATTTATTGTAGGAGCTCCATCTGCAAATATTCTTTCGCAATCGGGATTATGCGGTGGGATAAGTTCAACAGGAATATTTTTCGTTTGCATCCAGGTAATAATTTCGGGAGAATAGTGCTGATAATATTTTTCCATAAAACCCGATTCGGGTAAACAGGTTGTGCAATAACTGAACGATTCATCCTCTGCTATTAACACCCTTAATAAATGGTCGCATGTTTCATTTTTTGAAATGCCCGGAATAAAATAATCCAACACTAAATTCGCACAAAAATCGTTAGGATTTTTTCCTGTTTCCGAACATACATATTTAAAATCTATATGCTCAGGCATTTTATTCCAATCTTTATTATTCTCGTTTTCAATTGCATTAAATAAATTAAACAAAAGGGGAGTAGCGATATTGGCTCCGGTTAATTCAGGCACCCCTTTTCCGGAAAAATTTCCAACCCAAACTCCAATAGTATAATTGTTGTTGTAACCGATACTCCACGCATCCTTTCTTCCGTAGGAGGTTCCGGTTTTCCAGGCAATGAGCGGTACATTTTTTGCATTCTGGTAATAATTCGGTAGATCAGGCCTCGTTAATTGGGTGAGAATTTCCGTTGTCATAAAAGCTGCTTCCGGTGAAATTAATGGAATGAAGGAAGTATCCATGTCGTTTTGGAGCCATTTAATATGTTGGTGTTTTCCTTCATTTGCAAAACTTGCATATAACTTTGTGAGTTGCTCCAGCGTAACACCACATCCTCCCAATGCCACTGATAATCCAAGGTCATTTCTTTTTTTTTCAATAGATCGGAAATTACTTTCCACCAGGGTATTAATAAATTTATCCAAGCCAACCTGATTCAAAGTTTTTACAGCCGGTATATTTAAGGAATGTGATAAAGCAAATTCAACATCCACATTTCCGTGATAATCTTCATCATAATTCTCCGGACTATATCCCGAATAATTTACAGGAACATCAGCGATAATAGAATGAGGAGTTAAAATTCCTGCATCAAATGCCATTGCATACACCAAAGGTTTTAAAGTGCTGCCCGGAGAACGAACAGCTTGCACTCCATCAACCTGACCTCCATCCGCAGCATTAAAAAAATCAGCAGAACCTACATAAGCAGTTATTTGATGGGTTCTGTTATCAATAATAATTGCGGCGCCATTGTGAATGTCCAATCCCCATAATTGTTTGATATAATCGGAAAGTATTTTTTCAGATTTTAATTGGATCTCGGTATTTAATGTAGTTTTTACAATAGCATCACCCGGATATTGAAATTTCATTCGGGTACAAAAATGCCTGGCAACTTCCGGTCCCTGTGTTCTGAATGCGGTGAATGGTTCTGCTATTGCATCCTCAATAATATCTTCCGGAAATAATTTTGCATTTCTGAATCGTTCCAGCCATTTATTTCTTTCTTTAATTATCACATCGTTATTTACACCCGGACGCAGAGAAGTTGGTCGGTTCGGAATAATGGATAATGCGGTTAGTTCTGAAAGGCTTAATACAGATGGCGTTTTTTCAAGATAAAGAACAGATGCTGCTTTTACACCTTCAATATTGCCGCCGTAAGGAACAAGGTTGAGATACATTTGTAAAATTTCCTGTTTGGAATACAACATATCCAATTGTAAAGCGCGAAACATTTCCATTAATTTATTCCCATAGGTTCTTTGTTTTGGATCCAACAATCGCGCTACCTGCATCGAAATTGTGGATGCTCCTGAAGTTCTGTTGCCTGAAGTTATATTGTTATACAGCGCTCTTACAACTGATACGGGATTTACTCCGGGATGCTTATAGAAATATTTATCCTCTTTAAAAACAATCGCTTTTTGCATATCAGGAGTAATCTCTTCCAGTTCGGTAAGCATACGCCATTTATCGTCGGAAGTAAGAAAGGCATGTAATACACTTCCATCATCTGCAGTAACAATTTGAGAGTATTCAATTTCAACACGTAAAGGAAAAAATAAGTTGAGTGTAAAATAAAAGATCAAAAAATAGAAAGTTCCTTTTAATACTTTTTTTAATATCCGCAGGAATCTGAATTTTTCAAAAGCAGCATGAACATATAAAAGGGTTATGTGAATTTTTGATTTAGCACTCATTGTTGTTCCGGAGAAAAGAATTTATATTTATTCGGAATATCGTTATACATGATCAAGGTATTATTCACCTCAAATCCCAAAACTATATTGTTTGATACTGAAATGGTTTCTCCTTTGTAAAATGCTTTCAGGCGTTTGTCAAGATCAGTATATACCACAATGTCTTTGTCCGCTTTTATTTTTTCCGGATAAAAAGTTTCTACTACCGATAATGTACCATTACTGAAAACTTTAAAATAATTATTATTGTCGATATACCATAAAATATTATCGGTAACTTCATAATAAATTGGAGCCTGATTTTCCAATACCACTGTTTTCCCATCATAAAAAACCTGAAACGTTTCTGTATCGTCAATAAATGCAACAATATCATCTCCAGTTAAAAATACGGGAAGTCCACTTTCCACATTGTTCACTACTTCTCCGCTACAATATTCCGGAACACCGTCATCATTTACCCCACCAGGAATTTCCAGACACATGATCTCCGGAAAATTAAACATTTCGTAAATAGCACCTTTATAAAATATTTTTAAGTAGTTATAACTATCGATGAAAGCAACTGTATTGGCGCCGGTTTTTACTTTTTTGGGAATGTAGTCATCAACGTCTATTTTTTCATTCTTATAAAAAATTTTAAACTGACCAAGGTGATTTACATAAGCTATCACGTTTTTGCCTGCAATTACTTTTTTGGCCGGATTTTTTTCAAGTTCAATGAAACGTTCATCTTGATAAGCATAGAAATAATCGGAATAATCGTGAAAGGCAGCTATACTATCTCCAAATGCGAAGGGGCTTTGTTGAATATATCCCAGAAATTTTCTTTCTGAGCCATTATAAACGGAAAAACTTCCACCCACACTGTAATAAAGGTAATAATCTGTATTCTTATAAAAAACAGGACTTGATATATCCAGTTTTTTTACTTCATGGTTGGTGTAATAAAGCAAATTTCCTGTATTTGTAATATAGGCAATGCTATTTGCGCCATTTTGTACAGAAAAAACCTGTTTATGCTCCAGATGAACGATCTTTCCGCCATCGTTCACGTAAAAATTGCCCTGAGGATCAGAATATCCCAACATATTTTGACCACAAACAAAGGATTGTAACTTTAAAAAGTAGATTAAAATAAAACAAATACCTGTTAGGGCAAATTTATGCATAGGTGAAGAATTACTTTGAAACGCAAATATTTAGTTTAAAGGTATGATATTTGTAAAACTATAAATAAATAACTCCCAAATTATGACACGAATTATTATGCTCTCCATTTTCAGCACCTTTTTCACCTTGTTTGCAAAGGCGCAAACTGACGATGTTAGTCAGCTTCCGCCTCTTACTGAATTGGGCACAGGCACTTTCAAAGGGCATCAGGGCGGTCTTTATCCCAATGGCAGTAACGCTATGCCACCGGAATTTTATAACGATGCGGTACAGATGGCTTCCTCCATACAACCTCTTGATAAGAATGGGAAAGCTGATGTGAATGGGGAGATTGGACTTGTAGCTTTAGGTGCTTCTACAGTTGCAATGTTCAGCAAAGGAATAGACAAAATGTTGGCTAAGAGCAATGTTGTAAATAAAGAATTGAATTTTGTTAATTGTGGAATAGGAGGGCAGGATTTAAGTGATATTATGGATCCCAACGCAAATTTCTGGTCGGAAGTAGATTCTAGAGTTAAGTCTTCAGGAATGACCCTTGATCAGGTGCAGGTGATCTGGTTTCAGGAAGATAATTTAAAGACCCGGGAAAACGATCTTGACGGCCGCGGAAAAGCTTTAGTGGATGACTTTACTTATATGGTACAGTTTTGCAAAAAACATTATCCAAACCTAAAATTGTTTTATGTTACCGGAAGGCATACTACTGCTTTTATGTCGGCAGAAGGAAAAGATAAACACCGTGAACCCAAAGCATATATTAATGGATGGGCTACTAAATGGCTTATCGAAAATCAAATTAATGGTGATAAGGATCTCCGTTACAAAGGTGATGATGCTGTTGCACCGCTTATTTTATGGGGGCCTTATTTCTGGACACAGGGAGAAAAAACACGCAGTGATGGTTACAGTTGGACACCCTCTTTGGTAGTAGCAGATGGAGTGCATCCAACAGAAGCCGGAGTTGAAAAAGTATCTAAAGATCTGGTTGATTTTTGGCAAACAGATCCGGTTTCTAAAATTTGGTTTTTGGACAATCCGGGTGATGCTCCTTTAATGACTGATTTGAACTACATGCATCTTTCGATTAATAAAACTATTGTTGAAGACATTTTGTATACGGATATCAGCGATAATTTCAGAATTGTGATTCTCAAGGATTCCACCGTTGTTTTTAATCATGAAAAAGAAAAAAAGCAAAAACAATTGGAAATTCAGATCAACGAAAAGGGTAATTATAAATTTCTGATAACAGATGAAAATGGAAAAGCAATAGCCGGAAAATTTATTGTGGATGAAGCACTTGCAGTTACTGTTGATAATTCAAAACTCGCAAAAGATGCAAACGATAGTTTATCGGCAAATTATATTGACCCTAATGCTCCGGCATGGATCGTGAACGGTGCAAATAAATTGCCTAAACTTAAAAAAGTGTTAAGCGGACACGAAGTAGTAAAAGTTACGGTTAAAGATGCAAAGGGAAATACGGTATCTGAAATTGAAGATGTTTTAAATAAACATACCGACCTAAATGAACTGCTCGAACGCGGTGAATATGCTCTTAACTTTTATGATGAAAGTGGCAAACAAATTTTGCTTCCGGAAGAGTTTAGGAGTATGGTGAGGATTAAATATTAGCAATGAGGTATAATCAATTAAACGACATCGCTCTGATATTATCTATATAAGTAGTAGTAGTTCCATCGGCGTTCCATAAATAGAATTCCAGGAGATCATATTCTTTTAATGGAATTTTAACATCAAAGTTTAGGTTCTTTTTTTCGGATGAACCCATTATCCTGTGAACTCGTAAGAATTTTACTTTTACCACTTCTCCATTATTCTTAAATTGAACAATAAATTGTGGCATTTTCCAAATGTCCCATTCTTTAATTGGGAAATAAAAATCGGCAGAAATATTTATCCATTCGACGTCAGTTGAAGGAATTGGAATTGCATAGGGCTGTGTAAATTGTTTTTCTGCGGTAACAAAAAGACACTTTTTCCCATCTAAAATACCAGTGGTGTCTATTTCGGTAAGGTCATATTCAATATCATTAAAATAGATCTCTTTTACATTTGACCTTTCGCCTTTATGTATTTCATAGGTATCAAGATATTTTTTATCATCCAGATCAATCTTCAATTTACCAAAAACCTTCCAGAAATATACTCTGTTCATTGCGTTGTCATCGAGTATACTGTATTTATTATGTGCCTGAAACGTGAGTGTTATATTGAACCAAATAAAAAATCCACAAATGATGGCAATCAGAAATTGTGTTATCCTGTGTGAATTTAAAACTGCCTGAACAAGTGCAGCTATAGGTAAACTTAAAAAGGCATAGGACTGAACCATACTGCGTTGTCCAAGGCTACCACCATACCACCAGATATCCCAGCTGAATGCGATATAAATGTTGAGAATTACAAACAGGAACATTGGAAGAAATAATCCCTTATTGTTTTTATACAAATAGATAAATCCCGGAATAATAAACAACATAACAGGAGTATAGATAAACCATCCCTTTTTGTAGGATAATAGTCCCTCTATAATATGCGGATGCAGCCAACTAAATGTTTGTTCTTCATAACTGTAAAAAAGAAATTTACCCGTTGTTATTTTCCAATAAAAGAGTTGTATACTTCCAACTATTATTGCTCCGAAAATAAATAATAAGGTCATTTTGTATTGTGTGAAAAAGAATCTTATCCGGGAAATAAGACTTTTATATCCGGTAACATTCCACAGTACAGGAATAAGTACACAAATGATCTCTGTAGGTCTTGTAATAGTTGCCAATCCACAAAACAAACCTAACAAAAGAGCAATTTTAAGAGTAGGTTTTTCGTGAAATTTAATACTGAACCAAATGATGAACACATATAAAGTAAACAGCTGATTATGGGTCATCGCATGATCAATGGCACTATAATTTAAATAATTGGAGGCTGTTACTAATAAAAGAAGTGTAATTCCGGTCGCCATTTCAGAAAAAAAGAGCAATAATATTTTACGCAGAAACCAAAGTCCTAAAAAGGTGTAAAATAAACAACCCAAACTTAACATAACCTGATATGGATGAGAAAATCCATCAGCGTTTAATCCTGTTGCAGATGCGTATCCATGAGCTATGAAAAAAAACGGGCTGTAAAAAATAGCAGCTCCGATCGGGTATTTCATCGTGTAAGTGCTATCAGGCAACAAAACGCCCTGATAATCGGAATTAGAGTATCGGTATTTATTTTTTAAAGCTTCCTGAAATTCCAGGTGATGAATATCGTGATAAATAAATATAGCCGGCAAATAAAAATAATAGCCGGCTACATCGTATGATATGGTTGCTTCAGAACCTTGTTTATTAAACTTGGGATAATAAAAAACAAAACAAAGTATTACTAAATAACTTGCAAACAAGGCTACAAGTGAAAAATTTTTCATCTCCGCCAAATTACAAAGCTTATTTTGATATTTTCACAATTCCTGATCCATTGTAACTGTGATATTCCTCATTGTACATCGCATCTGCCATTACCGGACCCATTTTATAGGTTCCGGGTGAAACAGCGCGAACAGTGTAATAATAATTTTGTATGGTTGAACTTGCGGTCACGTATAAGTTTATCCTATCGTCGCGAATATCTTCGTGTTGTGCTTTTGCCTGATCTTTTATCCAGTTTAAACTTGCTGTAGCGCGCAAACGGTCGTTCTCAATTTCAAATCCTGCCGGAAGTATGTCTGTGATAACAACATTTTCCACATAAGATCCGGTTGCAGCTTGTAAACTTATTTTAACGGTAATCAGGTCGTTCTGTTTAATTTTTTTCAGGTCAATTTGTTGGCCCCATCTGTCGTAAAAAGTTTTTCGCACTTTCAAATAACTATCTTCCTGTTTATAAGATCCATCAGAGGTTACCCCGCTTGTCATCCAGAAATAGAATAATTGTCCTTTACCGGAAGTTTCAATAGTAATTTTTTTATTGAGCATGGCCTTGTCCTCAATAACAAGATCTTTTCCGCTAAATTTTCCAATTTCACTACCATCCGCTTTAATAGTTGCGGTTACTGATGCATCTTTAGTTTTACGGGCGAGTTTTCCGAATGCCAAAAATGCAAATGAACGTTCCTGCGTATTCAAATAGGGTCTCATTTTCATCATCTCAGATAATTGTTGTGCAAGAATACCTATTTGCTGATTTTCAGGATCTGTTTCTAACAGGCAATTTAATGCAATTGCCCTGTCGCGAATTGGTGAATAAAAACTTCCTCCAAAAACGGGAATTGATTCTTCACCAATAAATGCGGAAGGCAATAATTTTTCATAACTTTTTCTATCGCCTGCAGCTAAATACGACATGGCTAATAAATATTTTCCATCCAAAGGAACCACACTTAAATTCGCTTTGTAATAATTCATGGTTGAAATTTCTGCTTTGCCTGCAAGTGCCAAAACATACATGGAATAAAAAACTTCTTTAGAAGCCATTTCCTTGCTGAGATTCGAATTATAATAGTATACAAAAGTTTTCTTTTGTTTCAGCATATTCTTCATATAACCATACGATTTATTCAACACTTTTTCATCCACGTCGTAACCTGCTTTTTTTGCTTCCATCATAAAATGTGTGGCATAAATTGTTCCCCACCAGCTTTCATAACCTCCTCCCGGCCAATACATCAATGCACCGTTATACATTTGCATACTTTCCAGTATACGAATTCCCTCCTGAACATTATAAGATGGATTGAGATCCCTATTTTCTTTCCCATAGATCGATTTAATCAGATCAGCATAGTAGATCTGTGGAAATACAGAGGAGGTAATTTGTTCGACGCAACCATGCGGATAATTAATTAAATAATCGAGATCATCCGCAAATTGCACAAGAGGAGAGGTGCTCAACACCAATTTTGCTTTTGCACTTTGAGGTTCTAAATTATTGGAAATGTCGATTGCAGAAGTTTTACCGGCATCAACAAAACCTGAACCGTTATATTTTTGTAAAGAAGCCGGTGGTCGAACCGGGATCTCTATTTCTTCCGTAAATTTTTCATTCATTGCACTAACAACCACTTTTACTTTTGCATTTCCTGTTTGGTTGGTTGCAACAATTTTAAATTCTGCCCGCGATTCTTTGTTTGCATTTGTGCTGAAGTTTTGGGTGGAATTGCCTGCAATTTTTAGTGGTCCTTCCACAGAAATATTTACATTTCCATTAGTGTTTTTTGCTGTTGTATTTGCAAGTGTAACAGGAACGATAATGGTATCACCCGGACTTAAAAATCTTGGCAGCGAAGTAGTTACTACAATTGGATCTGCAACTTTAATATGTGTTTCACTACTGCCGAATTGATCATTTTTATATGCCACAACCATTACACGCAAGTCGCCGGAGAATTGTGGAATGTCAATATCGAATTTTGCTTTTCCATTGGCATCCGATTTAATAATACCACTCCAATAGGAAACTAATTTTACGCGATTTGCCGTCATCGGATTTAATCTGCCTTCCAGATCGTAACCATCACCACCACTCAGTAATTTTTTTAAATATATTTCAGGATATAAATAAGCATACAGATCATAACTCAATACACTTAAGGCATGCGGCTGATAAAACCATTTGTATGGGTCAGGGGTTTGGAAATTTTTAATTTGTAGAATACCTTCATCAACAACTGCAACTGTTAATTCTGCATTTGGCGCAGTTTTAATACTGATGGTCTGTTTTTTATTGGAACGCGAATTTTTTTCATGTGTTACAACAACATTTAATTTTTTACTTGGATTTTCTACTTTTAAATTAGTGATACCATGGGCTACTGTAAGCGGTAATTCACTATTATCCGCAGGTCGAAACAAAGTTGCTGTCACATAAATATTTGGAAGGTGACTGTTATTGATCTTTAGTTTAAGCGACGCTGATTTTTTATCTGTGTCCAAATAATAATATTCATATACTTTATTTCTTTCCACTGTAACCAATAATTTACCATTAAATGGTGCAGTAAAAATAATATTGGCATCTTCACCCACATTATACGTTTCTTTATCAGCAACAATATTGATATTGCCTTCGGTATTTACCTCAAATGAATTACTCTGCGTATTTCCCCACCCATAAGCATAAAAATACTGACTAACAAAGGTGGAAGCATTTGGCGATTTTATACGAACTTCATATTGTCCACTCAATTCCGGGGTATAACTTACTGAGGTTGTTGTTTCAGTAACAGTTATATTATGCGTGGATAACAATCGTTCTACCTTGTTTGATCTGTAACTATAATATGTGCCGCTTCTTTCAATTACGGTTTCATATTCATGTTTAATTATTTCTACTTTTGCAGGCGCACCATTTACAAGTTTATCATCTTTATCCACTGCTATAAATGGAATTTTAACTGTTGTACGGGTTTTTAAATAATAATCAAAATCACCAATTCCGAAAAGGGTATTTTGTGTTATCACTTTAAAATCCTGCACATTATATACAGGTCTGCCCGATTCGTCAAATACAGTGGTCATAATTCTGCCACTCAATAAACCCATATTTTTATATTCTTCCGGAATAACAAATTCTGCATTAGCATTTCCATTTTCATCGGTTGTTCCTTCTGTTGTTTTTGTTGGGATATAACTATCAGCACCATTAATGCTGAAATTATAATCAGGATATTTTTTTGAGGAAAAATAAAATTTATTCAGATTCATTTCTGCTTCCCAACTTCGCTTTGATGCCGGAGTTCCGTATAAATTATTGGCAACTATCTTATTTATTACAGCATCACCGGGATAATATTCCTTTTTAGTAAGACTTGCCTCCACACGAATTCTGTCAGGCATAAATTCCTCTACACTTATAAACTCTGAATTTAGTAAAACATCGTTGGAAGAGTAAAGTTCTGCTGTGTAAGTGCCTGTAACGGCGGCTTTGGGAATGTCAATATCAGCCTCAAATCCACCCTGGTCATCTAAGGTTTTTTTCACACTTTTAAATTCCTTTCCGGAAGGGGAGACAATACGCAACTTAACCGGTATTCTTGGCAATATTTCCCAGGCATATGTTCGAATCACGCCGGCAATATGCATCGTTTCGCCCGGGCGGTACATGTCCCGTTGAACGTATAAAAATGCATCCATGTCGCTTTCATTCAGGCGTTTACCTCCAACTTCAAAGCGCGAGGTAGATACTTCAGTTTGACTGAAAGGAAGAAAGTTAAAATCGCTGCCATTTTCGGCAGTTATGAGATTCACATCAAAGTCAGGCAAGTTCTTTTTAATTCCGGTAAATTTTGCAACTCCGTTCTTATCAGTTGTTGCTGTGTATAATTTTTGATTATTGGAACTTACAAAAGACACTTTTATTCCATTGAGCGGAGTTGCACTTTGAATAGAATTTGCAAATACCACTAATTCATCTTCAGTGGCCTTTGAAATTAATCCGATATCAGAAAGCGAAACTATTTGTGCATCGGTAAGCCAACGTTTTTCCTCAGAGGAAACACGAACAACATAAAATCCGTCAAATCTCTCCAAGTTATCGAGAACATCAACATGTAATATACGCGCAGCATTATATTTTTCCAGTGTATTTGTTTCATAAGTTTTTTCAAATATAACATTTCCGTATAATTCTATATTTACATCCTCATAATCAAAATAATCCCAATAATTTTCATCTTCATTGTATTCATCATACCATCTATATCGAAAACCATCCCGCATAAATGCGAGAATATTATTTTCGTAAACTTTAAGTACTTCTACTTTCACCTTTGGAACATTGATGATGTGTACGGAAAGATTTTTATTTCCTTTTTTTCCAAGGTACATTCCTTTGTTATGGGTGAATTGAATTTTCGGTTCCAATTCGCCAAAGGTTATTGATTGGGAATAGGCGTCGATCATTTTTCCTCCGGCAACCCCAAACAGGCTCTCTGAAAGCGTTATAGTATAACTTTGGGCGGTATTAAATTCATCACTTTTAATTAAAAGGCCATTCAGGGTTTTTTCTATTTCAATGGTAACCGGAGGATTTACGGTAACCAAACCAGATAAATTATTATTGCCAATCTGTTGATTTGTTATTACGCGAACGGTTCCGGTAACACCGGTATGTTCCGCTATCATATCTTTTATTTCGAGATTATCAATAAAAGGAATTTCAATATTCAGATTGATCTCTTTATCGTTTTTATAAATACTTCCCGGAGAACCAATTCCTTTTAAAACAGAGAATTCCATTGTTCTTTTCTCTGATTTAGGATCAATATTGTGTACTGATATAGAAATTGTTTTTGCATTTTGTGTAGTAACAATTTTTGCAGTTTTCTCCTCCTTATTTTGTGAAACCTTTAAAAATTTGTTTAATTCTCCTGCATTAACAGTAGCATTAAAATCAAGATCTGCATGCAATACAATTTCATTGGATGATTCTTCTTTTATCCAGTAAATATTTACCGATTTTAGATCGAGTAGTGGAGTTTGAAACTGAAAAGGTTCATTTTTAACTGCAAGTTTTAGATCTGTATACTTATGTAAATTATCAGAAAGATTAGCGGTAAAAATTTCACTTTCCGCAAATCCATTTGTTGGCGAAAAAAGGATCTTATCGCTGGAAACGACCTTGAATTTTCCTGCAACAGGTGGTTGGATAGAAAGTAGTTCTTCCTCCACCCAGCGATTAAACAGGCTATCATTGAACAGATGTTGATTCAGGGTAAATTCCAGGTTTTGCACGACGGAGACCTCCTCATCGAAATTCATTTCATCAATGGTGATAAGGTTTCTGTCAGTATTACAAGAGATTAGGCTGAGTAAGAGAATACTCAGAAGGGTAGCAGCGGACCGCATAGTGGTTAAGAGGTTTTGGGTAATGTGAAATTATCTTATTATTAATAACGTAAACTTTAATTCAAATTATTATCGTAATAATAATAATTATTTTCGATCCGGCTCCAAGAAAATGATAAGTGTAAAACCTGCTCCTGCGGCACTTTGCCGGAAAGGGTATGATTGTGCATAAAAAAAGTTGCGAAATTATTTGGTAAAATGGCAAATGTTGGCTAAAATCGTAGCGTCTTACCAAAATGCATTTTTTAACTAAAATACTACAACTATGGTGATTACATTTGAGGAATTACGGCACATCAAGGATACGCTGCCACATGGCAGTATGGAGCGCATTGCACAGGAGCTCCATCTTGAAGTGGATGCAGTGAGAAACTACTTTGGCGCTGAACATTTTGAGGCCCCAGGCAAGATCGCTGATGTGCATTTTGAGAAGGGCGGCGGAGGAGGTGTTGTGCGCCTGGAAGACACAGCTATACTGGATTGTGCCATGCGTATTTTGGAGGAGTCGAAACACGAGCAGGCATTAAATTGATTCTTTTCATACTTGAATGACAAGCCCTGTTCGGTTAACTAACTGACAGGGCTTTGTTCTTGTATACAAGAGGGGACATTTTTTTCGTTTGATTATGGAATTTCCGGTTGTAAGGAATCTCCTGTTATAAATACCGTATTATGAAATCCATACTCATTGCTACCCTTGCTTTTTTTATTATTTGTGGATGTACTGATTCTAGTAAGAATAGTAATTCCCAGGTTCAAAAGGTATCAGTTCCTACTCAGTTTATTGAGGAACAGTCTACAGTTTCAACTGACACCACTAGGAATTATAGCTATATTGAACCAGTCCATGAAGAAAATAAATGGGAGGAAAATGAACAGGTTACCAGTGAAATTTTAAAAAATGTTACCCCACCTGCAAATCAACAATTTGCCGGTTTAGAAGAGATTTATAACGTCTTTGAAAAAAAATCAGAGTCATATAAATTTGATTGTAATTCGGGAACCCAAATAATTTGTGAAGAGGGGACGAGAATAATTATTCCTGCAAATGCTTTTGTTTTGGAAACGACGGGTTTGCCAGTAGAAGGGGAAATAGATTTTCACGTAACAGAATATTATAAGATGGAGGATATTTTATTATCCAAATTGAGTTGTAATACACCGGAAACAATATTGGAATCAGGCGGGATGATTTATTTAGAAGCCTATATAAATGATCATCCCTGTAAACTTGCCCCAGATAAACAATTGGCAATTGAATTTGTTGGAAATACCACTGCGGATAGTATGCAGATATTTGACGGAGAAGTAGATCCTGATGGAGATATTATTTGGGAGTTACAATATTCAAACTTGCCTGAACCGGTTTTATACGATATAAATAATGTAAATTATTTTGGCGATCCCACCAATAAACTTTATACCACTTGCGGTAAGATGCCGGAATTTACCGGGGGAAATATTGATATGCGGATATGGGTAAATTCACAACTTAAATACCCGCAGCAAGCAAGAGATGCTAAGATTCAGGGACAAATATTAGCATCATTTATAGTTACGGATTCTGGAACAATAAGGAACATTCAAATTGAAAAAAGGCTTGGTTTTGGATGTGATGAAATCGTGATGGAGATGCTTAATAAAATGCCCGCCTGGCAACCAGGATTCGAAAATGATGTGGCTGTTGATGTAAAAATTGTTTTGCCAATTGCATTTATTCTTGATGAGGAGGAGTTTTTATTTGGAGTAAGCGCAAAAGATTCCTTTGTCCAAAAAGGGAAAAAAGAGCAAAACTCCACTTGGTTTAATGGATCGTTTTATAACGACCAGGCTTTAACAGACTCAAATGTGATTATGGTTGAAAGGGCACTACCACCTGCTGATACATTTAGCACAAATTCCAGTTCAGTAGCAATTTCATATGCGTTAATGTACTCTATAAAAATAGGATGGATCAATTGTGATCGATTTATTAATTTAGAAGAGCCTAAAACAAATTATACAGTTTCCTTAGCTATGGATGAAGATATTGATCTCACTTTGGTATTTGATAATTATAATTCTGTTATGCGAGGGAAACGTTCGTACGGCTCAATACAGTTTAGAAATGTATTAATGAATGAACCTGTTACCTTATTTGGAATTAAAAATGTTGATGGCCAATTTTATTATTGTTTGAAACGATCAACAACATCAAACACAAAAGAAAGGGATCTTCAATTTATTCCTGCAACAAAGGATGAATTGAAAGCGATAGCAGCAACATTAAATAAACCGGTAGAGATATAATTAAGGGATAATGAAAATCCTCCGCATCATTTTACAAAATTGAAAAACGATGCGGAGGATTTTTATTTTATTTAACAACAGGAAAATCATCTGTCTGCCATTGTTTTATACCTCCTGCGAGTTCATATACCGCTATAAACCCATCTGCACGCATTTTATCAGCTGCGGCACCACTTCTTTTCCCGCTTAGGCAATACACATAGATGGGTTTAGTTTTATCAAGTGTTGCGATCTGCGAAGCAAAGTTATTTCCGTTCCAGTCGAAATTAACAGCATTTTGTAAATGCGCTTGTGAATACTCTTCCGATGTTCTCACATCAATTAATGTTGCGTTGGGATCTGCTTTAATTTTGGCTTCAAATTCGTTGGTTGAAAGTTCAGTTTTTACTGTTTGATTTGCAGGTACTGTAGTTACCTGATTTTCTGTTACCTGACTATTAGAGCAGCCAACAAAAACAAATACAAATAGAGATAAAAAAAGAAACCGGTAATTTTTCATTGCGTTTTTAATTTGAGTGTTTAGTAATTATTTGTTCAAGATTATGTGCTGACAAAACCCCGGATTGCCTCCATTTGATTTCTCCTTTTTGAAAGAGAATAAGCGTGGGTACACCCTGAATTTTGTATACATCAGAAACCTGAGGATTTTTGTCGACGTCAATTTTAATGATTTTTGCTTTATCACCTATTTTTGATTTTAATTCCTCCAAAATAGGTTTCATCATTTTACAGGGTCCACACCATTCGGCAGAAAAATCCACAAGAGTAGGAGTATCACTATTAATTAATTCTAAGAATTTATTGTTCATTATTTCACTAATATTGTTGTGATTAAAGTTACTTTGGATTTAATAGAATTGGAAATCAAACATGCCGCCTCCGATTTTTGAACTACTCTTTCTGCTTTTTCCCGATCGCTTTCGTTGCTGATAGTTACTGTGGGCTCAAGAATTATTTCGCTCATTATAAATTTTCCTTCCACCTGTTCTAATTTTCCTTTTGCATTGCAACTAAAATTTTGAAAATCTAATTTAAAATTTTCCGCGATTGCCAGAAAAGTTGTCATCAGGCAACTGCTCACCGCTGCAGTAAATAAATGTTCCGGTGACCAAATGCCTGGCATTCCTTTTGGAAATTCCGGGGGAGTTGCCACATCTATGCAACTGCTCATGTTTCCATTGGAAAGATTTAATTCAGGGGAACACATCACGCCTTTGCGATCTTTGTTCCAATTAATTTCTACGTTATAATAATGCGGTTCCATTTTATTTAATTTCTTCGTAAGTAATTTCTTTAATTCCGTTTAATTTTTCATCTGTGATCTTTTCTGATCTCGGATTGTAACATTTACCGGCTGCGCAACCAAAGGCAAAAAGGCCCATGGAAAAAAAGTAACCGCCAAATACTAAACTTATCCAATCAAAATTTTTAATTGCAGGAAATAATATAAGTGCTCCGAATACCAAAAATAGTATCCTTTGAAAATTCCATCCGGTTAATAATTTTTCTTTCATTTTTTATTTATTAAGGTAGGCAGAATACATCCAAACCATTTTTTCCTGTTCGCGAATGTAATCGCTCATTAAAGCATTTGTTCCTTCGTCTCCGGCATCTGCGGCAATGGATAAAATTATCCTTTGTTTTACAATTAAGATCTCAAAAGCTTTTAAAATGCTTTTAACACCTTCTTTTCCATCGGAAACATCCTTTATGCCTGCTATTTCTGCCGTTTTTTTATAGTCCTCAAATGTGTGCAGAGGAACGGCACCAAGAGTAAGTATCCTTTCTGCAACTTCATCCACCTTAAGTAAAAGATTTGTGTATAATTCTTCAAATTTTACATGTAATTCAAAAAATTTCTCCCCTTTTATATTCCAGTGTAGCCCCCGGGTATTTTGATAAAATACCATATAATCGGATAAAAGTTCATTTAATTTGCCGGCAAGCGATTTGCTTTTGGTTTTATTTAAGCCTATAGAATTCATATCTTAACTTTTTAATTTAACTTTAATATTGTTATAATTGAATAAGGATTATTTGTTATTAAAAGTTTCATATCCTTTAGTTAGTAAAACGATAATTAGCCATAACCAAGGCAGACCGTGTAAGGCAACATCAAACCAATCTAAAGGTTGCATTCCATTTGCTCCTCCTGCTATCCAACGTAATTTTCCCCAAATATGGGGCTCGGGGAGAAATGGAGCCAAACCAATAGTTAAGCTGAGTAGGAGCGGAATTTTTACATCTTTAAATATCGCGTTCATTTGCAGGTATACACTTTCGTTGATTTTAAATCAGGATATTTTATTTCGTAAACTCATCCAGCTGCCTCCATTATAAACTTCTGTATAACCATTCGCTTTTAAAATATTCTTAGCGGTTGCACTGCGCATTCCTGAAGCACAGCAGGTTATTACCGGTTTCTTTTTATCCTTTAATTTTTGGAGATTGTTGTTTAATTGATCCACTGCTATATTAACAGAGCCTTTAATATGTCCACTGTTATATTCTCCCTTACTGCGCACATCCAAAATTAATGCTCCTTGTTTTACAAGCTCGGCATAATCCACTTTTGGACCCATACCGAGCATTTTTTTTATGGTTTCAAACATTTTTATTCTAATTAATTACTTTAAACTAATTCTTTTGCTAATGGTTTTGTACAGAAAAACCAGTCGTGACAGGTCATTCCATTTTTCGACTCCATACGTTCCTTGGCTACTCCGCAGGAACCTGCCGGAGGAACTATTACATCATCACCAGGCATCCAATCAGCAGGTGTTGCAATGCTGTATTTATCAGCAGTTTGCATTGCGATGAGTGCTCTTTTTAATTCGTCAAAATTTCTGCCTAATGAAAGCGGATAATAAATAATTGCTCGGATCATTCCCTTGGGGTCAATAAAAAATACTGCTCTTACAGCCTTGGTTGAACTTTCACCAGGTTGTATCATGCCATATTTTTTTGCAACTTGCATTGTAATATCCTCAATCAATGGAAAATTAACTTCCATATTTTTCATGCCCTTATATTCGATCTTTTCTTTTATTGTTCGCAGCCATGCAATATGACTGAAAAGTCCATCAATGGATAGTCCAACTAATTGACAGTTAAGTGCATTGAATTCAGCTTCTCTTTTGGCGAAGGTCATAAACTCTGAGGTGCAAACCGGTGTAAAATCGGCAGGGTGACTAAATAAAATAACCCATTTCCCTTCATAATCGCCAGGAAAATTAATATCGCCCTGTGTGGTTACCGCTTTAAATTCGGGAGCTTTATCTCCAATTCGTGGCATTGCCAGTACTTGATCAATTGTGTCCATAATAAAAATTTTATATTGTTTGTGAAAAGTAATAATTTACATCTAACCAGGAACCACCATTATAACATTCAATCCCTATTTGGGAAAGGTACGTTTGCGCCTGACCGCTTCGGTTGCCCGAAGCGCAGCACAAAACAATTGGTGTTTTTAGTGCTTTTAATTCCAACGCTCTCATAGGGATTTCCTGTAAAGGGATATTAATGGACGCGGGTACATTTCCACCCATGAATTCTGTTGGCGTGCGCACGTCAATAATGGTTGCTTGTTTTTCTTTGATTATGTTTTCGATATTCATTTTGATTTGTTTTTATGTTTATTTTTATTTTTTAAATTTTTCGAAAGGTATATTTCTAAATATTTGTTTGATTGTTCAATTTTAATTTCAACGATTTAAATTGATCTTTTGGGTTGTTTTTTCGTGCGGTGTTTCTATTGTTATTATATAAATGGAATTTTTAAGTTGATTGTCTGCGGTATAAATAAGCCGATTTTCGCCCGGGGGCATTGCACTTATCGTTTGTGTTTTAATTAGGTTTCCATCAAGATCACTCACCACAAACGCAACATCAGATTTTTCCATAAGACTAAATTTTATAACAAATTTTCCATCACTTGGATTTGGGAATACTTGCATTTGAAGTGAACCTGCATTCCGGACATTCAATTGGTCTATATCAACAGCATTATTTTTCAAAACATAAACTTTGTACAAGGTTGTATTTGCAAAACTTTGAATGCCAGTATTTGTAAAGAATATATTTTCTTGACTACTGTTGATTCCTCCAAAAATATACCCGATAAGTGTTGTGTCTTCCGTTAATTCGTCAAATTTTATTACATTATTATTATACACTGGTATGTTTTCTACGAGTATCAACTCCGCACTACTTCCTATTAGATCAGGCATTTCAATGGGCATTTTAAATTCCGTCATTAATCCACTACCATTTCGTGTAACACGTGCAATAGTTTTTACAAAGGGCACATTATCATCCTGGATCAATAATCCACCACTCTCATAAAATTGTGAAATCCCACCAAAAAACACCGAATGCATACTATTTTCAGATGCGCTATAAAGTGGTAGAACTGCACAATGGTAATGGTTGTAATATTGTGAAAAAGTATCATTAACTGTATACCCGTTGCTGTCGATATTCACGCAATTTAAATATGGTAAATCAACATCTTGCTGAAAAACGCCGGAAAATGCTGTAATACCTTCTTCTCCATTAGGCATTATTTGTGGAATAATATTAAGATCTCTTCGATGCAAATTTTCAGAATCTGTTATATCCGGTAAGTGTGTAATATTAATTTCTATTCCGTTATCAGTTAATTTGAACATTCGGATCTCATTAGTATATTCCTGTGTAAAGGTGGGGTGATTCATAGGATTATAATTGCCATCAAATTTTTGTCCGCCAATTAAATACCATGTATCAAATATTTTGTCAAGACTTCCACCGGTAACGGCAAATTGTGGATCTGATATTTGTCGAAAACCTGAACTAAAGTCGGTACCATTCATAATTGCTTTTATTACTAAAGGAACATTTATGGCTGTTAAAAAATTATACGTTATGTGATCCCCTGCTGCATTGTTATAACCATAACCACCTACACAATACAGCATACTATCCTGCTGGAAATATTCCATATTTGTTGAACCCAGTTGATCCTGAATGGATAAGGGTAAACTCAAAAGTGGTGCTTCCCAAAATTGACCTGTTTGAGGAGCAATAACGAGCAGATTTTTATTTTCACCTGCTACATCAAAGGAAGCAAATGGTTGTCTTTTATGCAATCCATCAATTCTACCTCCAACAATCAGCCATTTATCTTCGAATTGTCCATAAGCAAATGATTGAACTCCCGATATTCCAGAAATAATGAAGGGTTCCAAAAAGATATTAAAGCTTGAACTTTGTCCAAAACCACAAACAAAAAGAGAAGTAAATATAAGTGTTCCAAAAATAGTTTTTCTCACGTTTAAATTATTTTTTTGTTTCAGATTTATTTGTTTGAAATAAATTAAAAAGTAATCCACCCATTAGAGCTCCGTATAAAGTACTGTTAAGCGGATTTGATGTTATAGAACAGGTTCCACTTGTGCATCCCACAAAATGATAGTATGTATAACCTCCAATTGTACCGCCCAATATTCCAATAATTACAAGAATATTACTTTTTATAAAATTCATTTTTGAAATTGTTTAACTGCCTCACTTAGGTCAAATATTGTTGCGTTTCCATTTAATTTATATTTCAAAATACTGCTCCCTGCTGCACTGCGGTATCCCCCTGCACAATGTACAACTATTGGTTTATTTAAAGGTATTTCTTCAGCTCGTTCACGAAGTTGATACAAGGGGATATTAATGGAATTCGTAAAGATTTTTTGTATTGTCACTTCTGATGGATTCCGGATATCAACTATTGTGAATGCATCTTCCTGATTCTTTAATTGTTCGGCATCGAAAACCGGCATAGAACTATCACCATAATCTGAGATAAAAGCTAATTCAATATTTGATTCATATCCTATTTTCGCAATTCTGTTTGTCAATTCAGTTAATACCTCATCATTTTCAGCAAGTAGATAAAATTTTTCATCAGGTCCAATAATGCTACCTAACCAAGTTTCGAATTTGGTGTCATTTGGAATATTTATCGCATTTTTTAAATGTGATTTTTTATAAGATAATTGCGGACGTGTGTCAACAACTATGATATTATGATCCAATGATTTTGCACAATTTTGGCATGTAACAGGTTCTCTTTTTGGTATGTTATTAATGCTTTCCTCAAAGGAGTTTGCACCTTTTTTGTTGAGTTCAACATCGTAGGTGAAATACTTAGGAATAAAGGGTTGATCTGCCAATAATTCTTTAATAAAATCATCTTCCGATATGTTTTTTAAACTCCAATTATCCGATTTCTCAACACCAATAGTACTCGTTTTTTGATCACTCAATCCTTTGCCACACAAACTTCCTGCGCCATGTGCCGGATATACTAAAACATCATTAGGCAAAGTCATTAATTTATTGCGAAGCGTGTGAAACATTTGTTTTGCCAGTTCTGCTCTTGTGGCAGTTATGGCACCAGCTTTTTCTCTGAGATCCGGTCTGCCGCAATCACCGATAAACAAAGTATCTCCAGTAAATACTGCTATTTCAATTCCTTCTGAATTAATAACAACTATGCTAATACTATCAGGTGAATGTCCGGGAGTATTTAGGGATTTTAAAACAATATCTCCTAAAATAATTGCTTCTCCATCGTCAAAAGTTTGATGCGGATATTCGGCAGCGGCTAACTTGCTTACATAAATTGTTGCACCTGTTTTTTTGTGAATCTCAAGGTGACTGCTTATGAAATCGGCATGTGGATGGGTTTCAATAATAGTCGTAATTACGGATCCTTCCTTTTTTGCAAGATCGTAATACTGTTTAGGATCTCTGGAAGGATCAATAAGTGCAATTTCTCCCTTATCAATGATCGCATAGGAAAAATGTGCAAGGTTTTTATCTTCAAATTGTTTGATCACCATATATTATATTTTGTTAATAATGCAAAATTCGGAATGATAATTTCCTTTTACGGATACATTTGTTACATAACCACAATTTGTAATTTATGTTTTTAGTAGGCTGATAAATTCCTCCTCAGCGCTTTTGTATTACTAAAACCATTTATTTTACTTGTTTTTTCCTCGTAGAAATACCAAAAGGCCAATATAAAGGACAAAAACTCATAAAACTTGTTAGGATTAATATTCCTGCTACAATTAATAAAATAATTGCGGTAATTCCGGTAATTTGGTTTGTAAAATAGAGAACTGCAACTACAATTGCGAGAAGTATTCTGATGACTTTGTCTGCTGAACCAACATTTGCTTTCATATTTATAATTTTAAGTTTTAATTATAAAGCAAAGTTGGAGCGAAATCAACCATCCTACAGTGACTTTTGTTACTTAAGGTAAAAAAAGTGTGAAATGGTAGTAAAATAAACTGCGAATCCGAGTGAAATGTCTAAAAAAGGTGCAGGGAGAAATAAAGAAATGAAAATAAGTTCATCTTAGTTTATTTTGTAGAACTTAATTTTTGATCCAATTCCTCTATCTTATCCTGTATATCTAAAAGTTTTTCATAAATTATTAATTCTATTAAGTTTTTATCAGTAAGTGCCGGCTGAGTTTCAGTTCGGAATAATTCTAACTTTTGGTCGAATTCTGTTTTTGCTTTGGAATGATTTTTCATTTTATAAATATAAAGGATTAAAAAATTTTGTGTTATCAAAAATGCAGATACTGATGGTACCGATATTGTAAATGATTTATAGCAGGCTTCATTCTTTAAGATTGTTCTGCTTCATTGTGAAATTTAACGCGCATGTATCGTACTATTTTCTTCTATGGCAACACCTAATCCTTGAGCAATCGTCATGCCCGGTTGAAAATCGGCATGGAAAAAATGGCATACATGGGGATTAATGATTTCGTTTCTCTTTTCTTGCGATTTACTGCTCAAATCGCCTACTATATTTCGGATCAAATTCTTTCTCAATAGGTCATTCAAAGTTTTTTGGAAAAATAAAGCAGGTTGCGTCTAATGGTCATTATCATTGTAATTGCGATTGAGCCAGTCGGCAATATTTGAATCAAGTTCCATTGGTGGTTCTTTATTATTTTCATCTGCAATGATATTATTAAAACTATTGGGACGATAATTTGGATCGGCACCTCCATTATTATTGATTTGCATCTTGCCATGATGTTGGTAATTAGCAACAAGGTTTGGGCAACTATTTACCGATATGTGTTCATAATTTGCCTGAATGGGAAACAATTCGGCCTAATTGAGGTATTAAAAGAAACTATTCGAGCTGTTATTCCCGAAGAGGTGAAAAACAACATAAAGTGAATGTGCCGGAAATTAAATTACATTTTAAATTATTGTAATAGTTCTATTTTATTTCTGCCAAGCGTTACTATGCCCTGTACCTCCATTTGTTTAAGCAGCCTGGAAACCACTACCCTTGCAGTACCTAATTCGTTTGCCAATTGTTCATGTGTTACAAAGATCGTTTGACTTTTAGCAAGTGCACATTTCTTTTTAATAAAATCTAATAGACGTACATCCATCTTTTTAAATGCAACTGCTTTTACCACTTCCAATAATTCTTCAAATCTTTTGTGATATAGTCGAAAGATATAGTCGAGCCATTCGGGATATTCCTTTATAAGAATACTAACTTTCTCGATAGGAATAAATAATATTTCTGTTTCCTCTTCTACAATTGCATTTACTTTGCTGGTCTCGTGGTGAATGCCGCCTAAAAAGGACATAATACAACTTTCACCGGATGTGATATAATATAACAATATCTCACGGCCCTCTTCATCTGTTCGCATTACCCTAATACTGCCATAGGTAACGATAGGAATCGCTTTTATATAGGCGTTTTCATTTAATATAATATCGCCTTCTTTAAAGGTTTTGGAGAATCCATAACCTAGTAACACCTCTTTCATAGGACCTGTTATGTTCATTTCGGGTAATTTGTTTTGTTGCATAATGCAAATTTACAAATTGCTGTATATTTAAATTGAAAGTATTAAAATTCCCAAAAAGACAGCCATTCTTAAATCAGTATAAAATTGATAACCGTATTTAACCTGCACTATAATGGTTCCTTACAAATGCTTCCATTTCATGAGTGGTCATTTTCTCTGATTGTTTAAGTTCAAATTTTATTTTTTCAAAGCGATGATCTGCCTTTAGTATGTTGTGTAATTCAGATTTTGCATTTGTAGGGCCAAATAATAACACATTATCGTAATTTAAAATTATACTGGCAAGTTTTTTGTAAAAAACTGCATGTTTGTTTTGCTCTTTATTGTGCATATGCGATTCTCCTTTTGTTAATACCTCTTCTTTATCCTGTTTCGTAAATTCGGATTCCAAAGTCTGTAATTTCCGCGCATCATCGGTATATTCCAAAGTATGCGCACTCGCATGATCCATCCAAATACCTGCTTTTTTAATTTCTTTCATTTAGTTTTTCTTTTAAAATGGTTCCTGTATTAAAAGTTTATCCTTTATTTATTTCGAAATTCCTATTGTGCTAAATATTTTTCAGAAATTTGAAATGTAGTTCCGGTAATTTAGGTGTGTTTGTCGTTTGCCAGAAACAGAAGCGCGTTTGCAATTTCCTCAAATGGTTTAGAATGATTGGATTTAAATATAACTTGTCGATCGTAACAATTCGAGAATCTTCCAGTCCATGCAATTTGCTGTCAAACATTGGCAATAATAATGGTGTTTCATGGCACTCTTCTAAACTCATAATTACTTTTGACCCGCAGTTATGTATGCATATAATGTTATTATTGGTGGCAAAGGAAAGTGCTTTTAATTTCAATACTTTTTTATACTTTATAGTTTATATAACATTTTGACATATATTTTTTATTTTATCGTGATCCTTCCTTATGTAAGTATGTTGAATATTGATCATCGTATATTGAAAGAGCGTGACATCTTTTTCATTTTGATTGAGTATTTTGGTGTAAGTTTTCACCGCTGCGTTATCTCCTATTTCGCAATTGGCGAGTATAGTGTTTCGGTCTTTTCCATTCAATGCCGATTTTAAATCCATCCAAACATTAAAGAATTTTCCAGTTAGAATTGAACTTCCAATTGCGGCCGCTCCCATTTTGTTTATTTCAGCCATAAGGTCTATTTTACATTTTTTACTGGTTTCAATAAAATCTTCAAATAAACGTTTTAGATCATATTCCTCTGTTGCCTCTAATGCAATTTGATATCCGGCAATTCGATCGTTATTAATCCCGATAAGTGTATTTAGCACCAAAATTGAAGACATTTTATTCATAATAATTTATTTAATTAGATATAATTAGTGATTTATAATTCAGTATAAACATTTTTCTAATTTTTAATTTCCGGATCAATTTTTTTAAGGTCAGCAATAGCTGGGCCATTAATCACTTTTCCTTCTGTTGTAAAGCGCGAACCATGCATCGGGCAATCAAAGGTTTTTTCATCATTGTTCCATTGAAGTATAGCACCTAAATGAGGGCAAACTGCACTGCATACATGCAATTTTTGATTTTCATCCTTATATATTGCAAATTTTTTAGTTCCGGAGGTGAAAATTCCACCTTCACCGGGAATTAGTGTATTTGTTTCTTGTAGGCCGTTATTGCTTAACCAATCAGAATATTGCGCTACCATATTCCCTACTTCCTTTAAATATTTCAGCGACTTATTTAAAGTGAATCTGGCGGGATCATAAATTTTGACCCATGGATTTTCTTTTCCGGTAATAATATCTGTTATAATGATGCCACCTAATGTACCATGTGTCATACCATTTCCGGAATCTCCTGTTATTATGTAAATGTTTTCATCACCCGGATTTTTACCAATGTATGCTAATGAATCTATGGGTTCCATTACCTGGCCCGACCATTTAAAATCTATATTTTGAAAAGCCGAAAAATGTTTCTTAGCCCAGATCAAAAGGTTTTCGTAACGATCTTCCTCCTTTATTGTTTTATCTTCTGTTTGCCCTGTTTTATGATCTTCACCTCCAATAATTAATATATCATGTTCATTATCAAATGGTTCCAATCTCACATAATGATATGGTTCTGAATGGAACTGATTTTCTTTACCACCAGTATCCCACCACAACGCATAAGGCATTTTCCCTTTTTCAATTTTAGAACCGATTACATAAGTGCGGTATGGCCACTGTTTTGTATGTATTTTTACCCAATCGTTGATCGGTGTATTTGTTGCAACAATAATATGGTTTGCTTTGATATTAAAACCGTTTGCAGTTGCTCCATCTTTGTTGATATTTTCTGCTTTTGTTTCTGTAAAAATATTTCCACCCAAACTCAAAAATGCATTTGCCAATCCATTAATATATTTAAGAATGTGAAATTGTGCCTGATCAGAAAATTTTAGGGAAGAACTGTTACCCACTGTTTGAATTGATGGGGTATCATTTATTAATTCAGTTTTTAATCCTGCCTTTTGAGTGGCAACTAACTCCTTATTTAAAGTTTCTATAGAATCTGATTCTTCTAAAAACAAGTATCCGTCCACCCGTTTAAAATTGCAATCTATTTTATTCGTATTTATTGTATTTGCAATCCATTCAATTGCGGCGCTGTGGCTTTCTGCCGCAAGATGGGCAGTTTCTTCATTAAAAATTTTTTCTAATTCGAAATATCTATCGTCAAGAGCGCAGGTTAAATGTGCTGTTGTTCTGCCGGTTTCACCGCTTGCTAAAAAACCATCTTCTATTAAAACCACTTTTCTACCTTCCAAGGCAAGGCAGTAGGCAACAGTGAGACCGGAAATGCCTCCGCCAATGACCAGAATATCAGTATCCAAATCCTTGTTGAGCTTTTTATTTACAACAATTTCATCTGGTTGGATATACCATAACGGGGTATTTGCTCCGGAGGTTAAATTTTCATTAACCGGCTTTTTGTATTTTGTTATATTTATTGTTTCTGCCATGATTTAAATTGAGTATAAACGACCAGAAATTGTAATTTCTCAATGATAAAAAAACCAAATAATTGTGCCATAATTTATTTCAAAAGCTGAATGGATTGGTTACCTTGAAATTTTTGATCTTTAACACAAGTAAAACATATTTAAAAAATTTTAAAATGGGGAATATTATTCCCTCTATAACTAGGATATTGGGTATTAAAAGCACCTTTTGTTAAAGATTTATTTAGTATTGCAATTAGAATACCAGCTTATTTGTAGTATTTCTTGCGCAATAAGTGTTAAAGAGATTGAAAAACAGGAGGAATTATTTAGTATTTTCCTATAGGTATAATTTATCATAAATATTAGATAATGAATCAGTTGCGAAAATATAATTCAAAATATTACTGTTTGAAAATAAGTTTATTTATTACTTTTTCTACGGATAAAGACGAATATTTTTTTTCTGAAATACACCACCATGAAAAACAGGATTAATAGAAAACTATATAAATGAAAGAGTGCAAAGGACCCAAAAGAATAAGCATTTATAGCGTTATTTTCTTGCTGTAATCGTGTCCATACAATAAAAGAATCCGCAATTGGTAGTTTTCCTGATAGGTATTTTTTTTGATTCTTATCAGATTTCGGAAAACCGATACTTTCGATACAAGCAGAAATTTTATTTGCAGTTTCTATTTCTCCAAATTTTATAAAAGTTCCGGTTGCAACTATGGTTCCGGCAAATCCAACTTTTAAGATTACAGGCCCTGAATCAACATCTGCGGGTCCCGGGTTGCCTTTTGGGTATTCTCTGATAAAAGGCAATCCAAACCTTATGATAGTGAATTTTTCATAAAATAGTTTGAATTGTTCTTTTGCAAATAAAGGGTCAATTTCGGAAAGGAAAATTAATGTCAAACAAATGGAGGAGCCTCTTGCAACATCTATTGCCTTACCGGTACCTGCATCAACTTCATGAGGAATTAAACCGGTTGTACTGTCAAGATTTAGTTTTACTTTTTGTATCCATTCTTTTATCAGCGAATCGTATTTAGGTTCAAAAAGGAGATCATGTTGTTTTAAAGAGGCTATTCCAACTGCAGCATCGGCAGGCCAGGATGAATAAGGGTAGGATGAAGGATAGAATTTATTATTTATTGCTTCAGAAATTGTTTTGCAATAGGTTTTAAATAAAACCACCTCTGAACTGTCTTTCGTTTTTTGGGATGCAATTATCTTACCCAAAAGAAAATTTTTCCATCCGATATAATACATACCGAATTCAGGAGTCATTGATTTTATAAAATTCTGTTTTGCATAAGCAGAATTTATTTCTTCAAAAGCAAATCGCGCCTCACTGAGGTAATGTATTTGGTTTAAGTAATTGGAATTGGGTTTTGCCGCAATTTCTGCACAGCTTAACCCATACAGTACATTGGTAAAAACAAATCCCTCTGGAAAAATTTGTTGCATTCTTTGTCCGAGTCCATTATTATGGATTTCGTTTCCAAGAAAATTTAATTGTTTAACAGCTGTCTCCAGAGTTTCCGTTTTGTTTTCAAGGTGTGGTCCGAAATGTAATCTTACATTCAAATAAATAACAAGGCTTAGAAATAAACCTGTTAAAATTTTAAAGAATATGGTGAATACCTTTTTTATGGTTTCATTTGGTTTAATATGTCAATATTAAGAAAATTCTGTATAGCTTGAAGATACAATTTGTTCATAACCGGTAAAAAGCTACATTGAAACGCCATGGAAGGTGATATTTATAGTAATCCTACCCAAAAGGTTTAAAGGACAAATAACCGATTTATAATAAACTATTTTTTTTTGAGAGTTTATTAATAGTTTGTATAATAATTGATTTGTCAGAGTCCGTTTTCGTTAAGCTCAAAGCAATTTCTAAATGTTCTGCAGTTTTCACATTATCTATATCAATATAAAGATTGCCGAGCAGCATATGATATAGGTGATATGTTTTTAGATCAAGTTTTTCGGCCTCCTTAATCGCCTGTAATTTCCCATTTGCCTTGGATAGTGCAAAGGTTCTGTTCAAAGCAGCAATAGGGGAGTATTCTACTTGTAATAACCTGTTATAGAGTTGCAAAATATTTTCCCATTTTTCGATGCTGCCGTTTTTAATGGTGTGCCAATAGGCAATTGCAGCTTCCAAATCATATTTTGATAATATGTTTCCCTTAGAAGTTCTGTTTAAATAATATTCGCCCTTTTATATTAATTCTTTATTCCATAAATTTTCATCCTGCTCATCATATAAAATAAGATCTCCATTTTGATTCATTCTTGCATCAAAACGCGAGGAATGAAAACACATCAGTGATAATAAGGCATTTGCTGCAGGAGTATTTGTCAACTCGAATTCGGTGAGCATTAAATTTAATCGTATTGCTTCTAAACAAAGATCCTTTCTCAGCTTTGTATTTTGAGAAGTGGAATAATATCCTTCACTAAATAATAGATAAATTGTTGTTAAAACAGTTTCTAATCTTTCGTTTATTTCATTGGAAGGGGGGAATTCTACTTTAATTTTTTCAGATTTTAATTTTTCTTTTGCTCTTGACAAACGTTTATAGATCGTTTCTTTATTGTTTAAAAAAGCATCTGCAATTTCCTCTGCACCAAATCCGCAAAAAGTATTGAGTGATAAACCTATTTGTGCTTCTGTGGATATACCTGTGTTGCAGATAGCAAACATCATTTGTAACTGACAAAATGGGACAGTTTTTAGCTAATTCTATAGCTTCTTACATTGTTTCACACTTTATAATAGTGTATCCACCTATGGCTTCTTTAATTTCTACAAATTGGCCATTTGTGAACACCTTATTGGGTTTGATCACAGCTCCATCCGGTGTGAGTCTGTTTCCTGCAGTTACCAATTTATTTTGTGGTGCAATAATGCCAATCCAATCCTGCCAGGGTTTCATCATTGTTTGAATTTGTTCAGGCGACATGGAAGTCTCATTAACGGTATCATCTCTTCTAAATATTAATAAAAATTCTTTCATAATAAAATGTATTTATTTATTTGAATGTAAAGCAACGGTATTTCCTTCAGAACCGATAAAATAGGCCATATTACCTATATCCGCGTAATCGGCACTCGGTTTGTGATTAACCCCTTGAACCAATGATCCGGAAATTTTTTCGTTCATATCTTCCGCAGGAAAAAAGGTCATTTGCATGCCCATCCTTTCCTTTGTATGCATTTCAAATCCAAAAATTGTTTCGTAAAATGTTTTTGCCTTTTTGATATCACTTACGGATATTTGAATCCAATTTAATGCATTTTCTGATCCTGTCATTTTAAAGATTTAAGTTTATGAAATTTGGCTATAAAGTTTCATAACGATTGTAATTCTAAAAATGGACAGATGCGTTTAAATTATTGTGTCAAACATTAAAAATTCTATTTTTTTAGCTAGAGAGATCAGTTTCCCGTTCCACAGAATCCGACCTTTCGAGAATAATACGATGAAGTTCAGAAATATCTGTTTTAATAAATCCCAGATTGATAACCCAGGGTGTTTCTAGGTCGTTGATATACATTTGGGTCATTTTGGAGCGAAACGGACTATCGTTATCAAGCACTGCATAATAATCACGTAATTGAATTACCATTTGCATATTCCCTTTGTATTTTTTTACTTCTGCACCAATTATATTTGACCATGGCACCAACTCCGGTTTTATATGACTTATATTATCAATAATACCCTTTTCTGAAATGATAAGAGCCGGTGTTCTTTTATTTAATTGTCGGATGGAGTTATTGACCAGTAGCAATATGAAAAATCCAAATACATAAGAAATGATGAGAAATACTAAATTCCCTTCTCCTCCGGATTTATAATAGGTTATAATATTTCTCGAGATGAAAAATAAAGAAACAACACTTATAACCAGCATGCGGTAGAATAAATTGTAGTTTCTTTTTATAATAATTTCTTCCATACATTATTTTTTATAAAAAAGAAGCCCGGTTTTGGGCTTCCATAATTATTTATCCTCTTCTTTTTTATTTTTAGGGTCCATCATCTCCATTAATTTCAATCCAAGCAAACCATTCATCGCAGTTCCAATACTATTTGTTCCAGCGATGAGCATATCAGGAATCAATTTAATATGTCCTTTAGCTAATTCTTCCGTGATCTTATATTCGGCAGTTGATTTACCAATTGCAAGAATTTTTCCTGCCTCGGCACTACCGGATAAGGTAATTTGTTCAGCCTGCGCTGCCGCTTTTAATTTAATTGCTTCAGAATCAGCTTGGGCTCTTACTCTGGTTGATTCGGCTTCTGCAAAGGCACTCATTTTAGTGGCCTCTGTTTCAACGCCAACAGCAAGTTTTACTCCGGTGGCATCTCCTTCCGATTTTTTTACAGTTGCGCTTGCGGTGCGTTCGGCTATTTCAACACTTTGTTGTGCTTTTACGATATCTTTTTGCATATCGGCAATAGCAGTTTCTTTTTCCATTCCCTGACGTGTTTCCTGCGCTTTTTTCAGAGTGTCGTATGTTATTTTTTGTTCCTCAGCAATTTTCCTATCGGTAAGGGTTTTCATCAACGATTCCGGAGGAACAATATCACCAATAAGTGTATCAACTGCATTCACATTATATTCATCCAACACTTTTTTAATATGTTCATTTGCTGATTCCTGTCTTTCTTTTCTGGTAGATAAAAATGCAACTACGTCGCTGTCCTGGGCTGAGTTTCTGAAATAGTTTCCAATTGTAGGTTCCAATACCTGGGAAACGAGATTTACCATATTTCCGAAACGCGCAATTACTTTTGGTGCTTCAGTAGTTGGTACGTGAATAATTTGCGCAACATCCAAATTAAAAGGGAACCCATCTTTTGAACGCACAGTAATTGTGGAAAGATTTTTATCGAGATTATGTGCTTCACTTCTGGCTGATGCCAAATTTAATACAAGATTTGTAGTAGGTACCAATTCCACTTTCATTGTATATTTATTGATTGGATATTTGCCCGGTCCAAGTGGTTCGAGCCAAACTCCTTTATATCCTTTTTCAACAATATTTCCATGTTTGAAATCGGAGCCTGTTAGATCATGTCCGTCCTGACCAATAAATGAAATAACCACGCCCACATATCCAATCGAAATTTCGGTCATTGGAATTTCTTCCATTTGCACTGCCCAGGGATTAAGGTTATAGGAACCGGCAAGTATACCGTGTGGTTGCAATCCCCGGTTACCGCCATTTTTAATAAATTTATCAAAATCCTGAAAATTATTAAGCCCATCTATCATTTTACCGGCTATCTGTCCGTTTTCAATAGGCAAGCCATCCAATGTTGTAACGATGCCTACCATACTTTCCTGAATTCGAATCATATCTGTAATTGAAATATCGAACAACATGGTATTGATACGATAAGAGCCTGCAGTAATATATGTAGTTTGGCGACCTCTTTGACCACCATTATTTAAAAATTTTGTGGCGTCTTGATAGGTATCAGATTCCACCATTTGACCAAGTATATTACCGGTTGGAATGGCCATACCATCTTTAGCCAATACAAGTCCGATTTGACCTTCAGGAATTATGGTAAACCTTTCCATAGTAACCTCAAATTGCCATACCCATTTCCAAAAATAGAGTCCGGGAGCAAGGGTTTTGGCCTGAAAACCAGCTTCACCCAATGTTGCAATAATGCGCCCGTCAGGTAATTCTTTATTGTCGCCAAACAACACGAATTTTTGGGTAACCAATCCAATCTTATCTTCCGGTACGATTACCATTCCGAATAAAAACCGGAGTATGTATTTATACAAAACAAGACAAAGAATGATGAGTAGTATCCACCAGTAGTCGTAAAACAGGAGTTCCAAGAGGTTTTTTAGTTATTGACGTAAATTAGTAAAGGATATTGTTCAAAATGTTGCATTTAGTATTTCCATTACAAAAAAATCATGGCAGTTAAATGAGGCATAAAAGTAGGAAAAGTTCAGGAAAGTAAATCAGGAAGGACAAAGTTTTTGTAAATGATAATATGTAGAAAAAAGTAAAACTATAAAACGCAGGGTTAATTCTTTTTAAAAGAAAGCTGCTCTGAACTTAAAGTCTTGCGAAGTATAGGTAAAGCACTTAGTCCCATACCGTGTAAGGATAAAATTTCATCCTCAATATATTTTGATAATTGTTTTAGCGTTTTGAATGCTTTGTTTTCCAGAGCCCTTATTGCAGGTGCTGAAAGCAGTAAAAAAGGACATTCCTTCGGGTTTCGCTCCTGTTCACAAACGGGACAAACAGGACAATCGTTGCTTTTAAAAAATTGGTGGCCCTTTTTATAGGTCTTTAAGTTTTTTCTTTGCATTGGCTCTTTCTTTATCCTCCTTTATTTTATACTTCACCATTTTGGTAATGAGCGAAATGGGTAGGGGTTCATTTAAAGGGAATTGCACAGCACCCTTCGACCATTTGTATTTGGCAATTTCTTTTTCGAAATTTTTAATTCCCGTTGATGTTGGATAAAACCCGATATGGCTTTTATATCCTGCAAAATATACAAATACGGAAGTGAGTTTAAAGGCGGGCATTTGATAACTGATCACTTCTTCTGCTTTTGGCGCCAATTTCTGAATTAATTGTCGCATTTGTTCTAATTTTTTCTTTGTTTCAGCTGGGACTAAAGAAATGTATTCATCTATTGTAGTAGGAGCAATTTTTAAAATAGCCATGTTATATATAGATTATAAATCATTAAAATTAATGGTTTATAATCTAAATTTATACAATAGTAATTATTTTGGTTTAATATATCAATTATTTTATCCATCACAATATTTTCACCTTCCACCCTTAATATATTATCGCAATCGGAAAGGTCGAAGTTTATTATATAACAGGGAAAAACGGAAATGAGAATTTGCAATAAAAAATTTGCATGCAATCATGTTATTTGTCATGTATTTATTTTTTAGGTTAATAAATTAAATTGATTCATATTCGTTTTTTAAAATTAGAAATTCTAATTTAGTCATTTTTAAAAGTGTTATCATTAGTGGGCGCCAAGTTTTTCTCTAATCTGCTGAGCTAATTTTTCGTTGTAAGCCTGGGATAAAAATAATAAATATTTCAAAGTGTTTTGGGGTTGTATTTGTGAGCTGATTGCGGTGTGGTGGCAACGTAAGGAGGAAAATGTGTGGTGTGTTTGATTTCACGCAGAGGAGCAGAGGGCGCTGAGAAAAGTGTAGAGTGGTTTTGTTTCATGCGGTGTAAGAAGTGAAATTATGGTGTGTTTTTATGTT
>CAZXBG010000024.1:0-1710 GCA_964638865.1 uncultured Chitinophagales bacterium
TAATGAGTAATGAGTAATGAGTAATGAGTAATGAGTAATGAGTAATGAGTAATGCCAGCCCGGATGACCCCGGTCGGACGGAAGTGATGAGATTGATTTTCGATGAAATTTTTTACTCCTGACTAATGACTGTTGACAATTGGAAATTGAAAATCGATAATTTGACGATTTTTTATAAACGTACATGAAACTTTTTCCCAAACCCTGTCTAAAACAATTCACTAAACAGGAAAAGTAACTAAAGCCTTTCGCACGCTTTCACGAAATTCTTTTGTATTAATATTTAATTCAATATCCTCGTGACGAAAATACTGAATGATATTTTCTGTAGCCATATTACCGGTGAGATCATCAGCTGCCATTGGGCAACCGCCAAATCCTTTTATAGCTCCATCAAATCTTCTGCAACCACTTTTATAGGCTGCGTCAATTTTTTCCAACCAAGCATCCGGCGTAGTATGTAAATGTGCACCAAATTCAACGGCCGGAAATTTCGGAATTAAATAGGAAAATAAATATTCAATAGATTCTGGATTCGCAATACCTATAGTATCCGCAAGTGAAATATATTTAATATTCAACAACACCATTTTTTCCACCCACTCCGCAGCAACTTCAGCGCTCCAGAGATCTCCGTATGGGTTTCCAAAACCCATAGAAATGTAGATCATCAACTGTTTGCCGTTATCATCACAAAGTTGTTTTATTTCTTTAACGCGATCAACACTTTCTGTTATCGACGAATTAATATTGCGCTGTTGGAAAGTCTCAGAAATAGAAAACGGAAATCCGAGATAATGAATTTTATCAAATTTAACTGCATCTTCTGCACCGCGAACATTTCCTATTATTGCAAGTAATTTTGATTTACTGGTTGAAAGATCAAGCTGATTTAAAACATCTGCAGTATCAGCCATTTGCGGAATTGCTTTTGGAGATACAAAACTTCCAAAATCAATAGTATCGAAACCTACTTTCAATAATTGATTGATATAATCCACCTTTTTTTCGGTAGAAATAAAATCATGAATACCCTGCATGGCATCGCGCGGGCACTCTACAAGTTTTATTTTTTCCGGCATGTTAACTTTTTATTCATTATCATAAGTAGTAATTAATGGTTTTGGTTCCGGAATAATAAGTTCGGGATTAAAATCCGGAAAAAATTGTGTTTTCATTTCAGGTGTTAATTGTTTGATGTCCAAAAAATACCAATTTAATCCATCCATAGAAACAGCCAGTAAAGTGCTTTCACTTATCATTTTTCCACCCGGAAATTGCATGTAAACCGTTTGTGTTATGGTAGAATGCAATTCACTTCCCGCCTGCACAATTGCTCCCGGCTCCCCAACTTTTGCAGAGTCAACAAAAACACCATCAGCCTTCATATCGTCCATCATATTTTTTACCAGCGTTTCCATTATTTCCTTTCCACCAACAATATCGAGAATTTTAGGATAGGTATAATCCAACAATCCACCATAATTTTCGTCTTTGAAAGCAGTCACCATTTTTTCCGCTTGTAATTTTATATTAGTACTAATATCCTGTGCAGAACACGGAATAATAGCAATTACAATCAGAATTATTAGAAATATTTTTTTCATTTGAGTTTTTTAATTAAATGATGATTTTTATTCCCCACAGCTCACAAAGTTTTTTAATATCGATTCTAATATTTTATTTCCCATTTTTTTCCCTTTGCGCCTT
>CAZXBG010000024.1:1810-27233 GCA_964638865.1 uncultured Chitinophagales bacterium
TGCGTCTTTGCGTGACACTTTTTTCCCACTAAGATTCTAGGCTCACAAAGTTGTATAATATCGACTCTAATATATTATTTCCCATTTTTTTCCCTTTGCGCCTTTGCGTCTTTGCGTGACACTTTTTTCCCACTAAGATTCTAGGCTCACAAAGTTGTACAATATCGATTCCAATATTGTATTTCCCATTTTTTTTCTTTGCGCCTTTGCGTCTTTGCGTGACACTTTTTTCCCACTAAGCCGCAAAGGACCCAAAGTTTACACGAAGAAATTCATGTACAATTTGAATTGAAACCCTCCATTGAACATATCGCGTTATTAAATTAATATTCTAAAATTACACAACTATATTCACAATTTTTCCTTTTACAATGATCACTTTTTTAGGTGTTTTACCTTCCGTCCATTTTATTACAGACTCCAACGCTAAAACTCTGCGTTCTATTTCCTCCGTTGGCATATCTAAGGGCAGTTCCACATTAGCTCTTGCTTTTCCATTAATGGAAACAGGATAATTAAAGGAGTTTTCTACCAGAAAACTATTTTCAAATACCGGCCAGGCTGCAGTGTGAATACTTCCCTTGTTTCCAATTTTTTCCCATAACTCTTCCGCTATAAATGGTGCAAAGGGAGCAACTAATATCAATAAATTTTCCAATACTTCCTTCTTATTACATTTTGCAGTTCCCAATTCGTTTACGCAGATCATAAATGCGCTTACTGAAGTATTAAAACTCAAACGCTCAATATCCTCCCCTGCTTTTTTAATTGTTTTGTGCAATATTTTTAATTCTTCATTTGTAGCCTTTTCATCGCTGACTTTAATGTTTCCGGTTTCATCAATAAATAATCGCCACAATTTTCGCAAAAATCCAAAAACACCGGTTATTCCTTTCGTGTCCCAGGGTTTTCCGGCATCCAAAGGACCAAGAAACATTTCGTATAAGCGGAAACAATCGGCGCCGTATTCATCAATTACTTCATCGGGATTAACCACATTGTGTTTCGATTTAGACATTTTTTCTAATTCAGTTCCACAATAAAATTTTCCGCCTTCCAATATAAACTCCGCATCCGCAAAATCAGTTCTCCATTTTTTAAAAGCTTCTAGGTCTAAAACATCTCCGTCAACTAATTTTGTATCAACACGCAGTTCCGTAATTTCATATTTATCTTTTTCCGATTTAGTAACAAATAAATTTGATCCGCTCACCCTATAAACAATTTTTGAGAATCCCTGAATCATCCCCTGATTCACCAATTTTTTATATGGCTCCTCCATCGGCACTAATCCGAGGTCATACAAAAATTTATTCCACATTCTGGAATACAATAAATGTCCGACAGCGTGCTCCGTTCCTCCAATATACAAATCAACATTCTTCCAATAATTTATTTTTTCCTTCGAGGCAAAACCATTTTCATTATCTACATCCATATACCGGTAAAAATACCAGCTTGACCCTGCATAACCAGGCATAGTATCGGTTTCACGCGTTGAGCCATCCGGCAAATTCACCCATTCCTTTAAAGAAGATAATGGCGATTTTCCCGCGCCAGCCGGTTTATACGTTTCTACTTCCGGAAGAATTACCGGCAAATCTTTTTCCGACAATAAATATGGAATTTCATTTTTATAATATACCGGAAATGGTTCGCCCCAATACCGCTGACGAGAATAACCCGCATCGCGCATTCGGTAATTTATTTTTCTTTTTCCAATTCCCTTTTTTTCTATACTATCTAAAATAGTTTTAATTGCATCCCTTACTTCAACACCATTTAACATATCCGAATTCATCATTTTACCTATCTTATCTTCTCTGTCGGCATTCGGATATTCCGTTTGATCAACTACTTCTATAATTTCTATTCCAAATTTTTCCGCAAATGCTCTGTCCCTGTCATCATTACTCGGAACCGCCATTATCGCTCCGGTTCCATAGCCCGCTAACACATATTCCGCAATATAAATTGGTATATTTTTTTCGGTAAAAGGATTTATTGCAAACGCACCCGTAAATTGGCCGGTTACTTTTTTTACCTCACTAATCCTGTCGCGTTCGCTTCTGCTTTTTACGTAGGTAATATATTCTTCAACTTCAAATTTATTTTCTGCAGTAGTAATTTTCGCAACAAGATCGTGTTCAGGAGCAAGCACCATAAATGTTGCACCAAATATGGTATCGGGTCGTGTTGTAAAAATCTCAATCCGATCATTCCCTTCGGCAGATAAAAAATTAATTAACGCACCTTCACTTTTTCCAATCCAGTTGCGCTGCATTTCTTTCATACTTTCGCTGAAATCTACTCTATCCAATCCTTCCAATAATCTTTCCGCAAAATTGGTGATCCGCAAAAACCACTGACGCATTTTTATTTTTTCCACCGGATGTCCGCCACGTTCACTCAGTCCGTCTTTAACCTCATCATTTGCCAAAACAGTTCCCAATATTTCGCACCACCACACTTCTGCATGATCTAAATAAACAAGCCGAAATTGCATTAAAAATGTTTGTTGTTCCGTTTCCGAATAATTTTTCCAGGTATCCGCAGAAATTACCGTTTCACATTTATCCAGATCAAATAATCTTTTACTTCCCTCCGCTTGTAAAATATTAATCAACGAATCCAGATATTCTGCTTTATTATTAAATGGATTATACCAACATTTAAATAATTGCATAAATATCCACTGCGTCCATTTATAAAATTTCGGGTCAGAGGTTTTTACTTCCCGGCTCCAATCGTAACTAAAACCCATGCGTTGTAATTGCTCCCTGAAATAATTAATATTTTTTTCGGTAGTAACTGCAGGGTGCTGACCGGTTTCTATCGCATATTGTTCCGCCGGCAAACCAAAAGCATCAAATCCCATCGGATGCAAAACATTAAATCCCTTCAACCTTTTAAATCGCGCAACAATATCACTCGCAACATATCCCAGCGGATGCCCAACGTGCAAACCGCTTCCACTTGGGTATGGAAACATATCCAACACATAATATTTAGGCTTCGTTGTGACCTCAAATACCTTATACAATTGGCTTTCCTGCCACTTTTTGTTCCATTTTTGCTCTATTTCCCTTATCCGGTCTATCGAATATTCCATGCGCCAAAATTAGCGAATTCAGGGCATTTTAGTGAAAAAAGGCGTTGTTGGAAATTCTCAATTTTATTTTGGGCGTGCCCCTACGGGTCGGGCTATCCGCTACAAGTCCTCTCCCGATAGCTATCGGGATGCGGGCTTTTCGCTACTATCCCTCACGCTATGGGGCTGAAAATTCAATTTCTATTCAATGTTTTCACTTACCCACAGCAATTTCCAATATCCTTTTGCGTTCAATCGGGTAAAACTGCTAAATTTGCAGCCAATGTCGCAACAGGCCGGAAAATCGCTTCAACGCAAGCAAACGCATTATATAAATTCTATCCTTATAACCTCGTTAGCTCTGCTCATGTTGGGCTTAATGTGCATTTTATTCATTTCCTTTAAATATGAAGAAGCCAATATCAAAGAAGATCTTGTAATTTCTGCTTACTTAAAAGAAGGACTTACCCAAACAGATGTAGATAAATTATTAAAGAAAATAGAATCCGAACCATCCGTTAAAACCACAAAATATATTTCAAAGGATGATGCAATGCAGATCTTCAAAAATAAATTCAACGAAGATCCTGCTGAAATTCTGGGTGATGTTAATCCTTTACCGGCATCAGTTGATATCAGTTTAAATGCATCGGCAGTAAATATCGACAGCATGAAACTATTTCGTGAAAAACTGCAGGTATTTCCCGAAATAACACATACCAGAGCAAACGAAGAATTAATTAGTTCTGTAGATAGCGATCTTAAAATTGCCGGTTTTATAATTGCGGGACTTTCTATTTTATTTTTAATCATTTCCATTGCAATAATCGATAAAACGATACGCCTGAGTATGTATTCCAATCGCTTTTTGGTGAGAAGTATGCAGCTGGTTGGTGCAACAAGATCATTCATTACCGGGCCATACGTGCGCAGAAGTATAATAAATGGTTTATGCAGTGCCGGTGTTGCAATGTTAGTGCTGTTTATTGCAGTTATGTATGTTCACAATAATTTTCATTATTGGGACTTTACCAATGCAACCTTAAAAAGAGGTTTTATATTTACCTTCTTAATGTTGGTGGGTGTCGGAGTTTTAATCACATGGTTCAGCACAAGAAATTCGGTTCACAAATACATCAACATGAAGTTGGATGAATTGTATTAATAATAAATTAATCAAATGACAGACAACAAACAAACTCAAAAGAAAGAAGCACCAAAACCAGTAAATCCTTCCAATTTTATTGGAAAAATGGTATTGGGAAAAGAAAACTATTACCTGATGATTTTGGGTTTAGTGGTAATACTCATCGGATTTATTCTAATGAGCGGAGGTAAATGGACCGACCCAAACGTATTTCCGGAAGCAGAGGTTTATAGCACCCGAAGAATTACCATTGCTCCCATAGTAGTTATTCTCGGATTTGCCATCGAAATTTATGCGGTGTTTCACAAATCAAAAAAATAATGCTGTTTCATGACAATATTTGAAGCAGTAATTCTCGCCATAGTAGAAGGAATAACTGAATTTTTACCCGTTTCCTCTACCGGGCATATGATCATAACATCTTCTTTAATGGGCATTGCAGAAGATGATTTTACCAAAACATTTACTGTTGCAATTCAATTCGGTGCAATTTTATCAGTGGTAGTATTGTATTGGAAAAGATTTTTTAAAACGGTGAATTTTTACCTCAAATTATTCATTGGATTCATTCCTGCAGCCGCTATCGGTTTTTTATTTGGGGATGAAATAGATGCCATGTTGGAAAATGTGACCGTTGTTGCAATTGCTTTAATTTTAGGTGGAATTGTTTTGTTATTCATCGATAAAATATTTGGAAAAGATGAGGAAAAAGATATTGATTCCACCGATATTATAACCTATAAAAATTCTTTTCTGATCGGAGTATTTCAATGTCTCGCAGTTATTCCCGGAGTATCGCGTTCCGCAGCTACCATTATCGGCGGACTCACACAAAAGCTGACCAGAAAAACAGCCGCTGAATTTTCCTTTTTTCTGGCTGTCCCAACCATGTTTGCGGCAACTGCCTATTCATTATTTTTAAAAGAAATTGAAGAAGGCCCGAACGCAGGTACCCATGCTTACGAATTATTATTAAGCTCCAATAGCAATATTATTTGTTTTATAATTGGCAATATCGTTGCATTTATTATTGCATTAATAGCAATGCGCAGTTTTGTCACCTTCCTCACTAAACATGGATTTAAATTATTTGGTTATTACAGAATAATTGTAGGTTCCATCATATTAATTTTACTGGCACTGGGTGTTGATCTTAAGGTAGTATGATATGTATACAGCGAAACAATTTATGGAAGGAACCTACTTGTTAATTGACAAACCCATACAATGGACCTCTTTTGATGTAATTGGTAAAATTCGTGGACCCATACAGAAATTTTGTAATCTCAAAAAATTAAAAGTTGGTCATGCAGGCACTCTCGATCCTCTTGCAACCGGTTTACTGATTATTGTTACGGGAAGTTTCACAAAAAAAGCGGAAGAATTACAAACACTGGATAAAGAATATACCGGAACTATTACCCTGGGCGGAATTACCCCGAGTTATGATGCCGAAACAGAAATAACAGAAACCTTTAGTCTCGAAAATATCACGGAGGAAAAAATAATTGCTGCCAAACAAAAATTTACCGGTGTTATTGAACAGGTTCCTCCTATTTAT
Source organism: uncultured Chitinophagales bacterium (assembly GCA_964638865.1). Taxonomy (GTDB): domain Bacteria; phylum Bacteroidota; class Bacteroidia; order Chitinophagales; family BACL12; genus UBA7236. Next base: position 7,610 of record CAZXBG010000024.1, read on the forward strand.
TCTTCCGTAAAAGTGGACGGCCGCCGCGCATACAGTTATGCAAGGGCCGGCGAAACCTTAGTTATTAAATCAAGAAATATCACCATTTATTCCTTCGAAATAACCGAAATAACATTACCACTCGTACATTTTAAAGTAAGCTGCAGCAAAGGAACCTATATCAGAAGCCTCGCACACGATTTGGGCAAGGAATTAGGATGTGGTGGATATTTATCGTCACTCAGAAGAACAAGAGTTGGCCACTTTAACATTGAAAATGCTATAACTATTGAATCTTTTCTGGAAAGTATTAAACCTGTTATGTGAGAAATTATTTTACTCCTTTATTAATCTTTTTTTCATTAATACATTATTCCCCTTGTTAAAGGAAATAACTTCACTGTAATTCTTTTGTAATTCCTCAACATGTGCCCTTTCGCAATAATAATAGAGGTAATTGCTATCAGGCCAAAGTTCCTGATGATAGGGCGCCAGCTTTATGTTGATATTGCCTTCTGCTTCAATGTGAAACTGAAAAGAGGTATTATAAACCCAGGAAGTATTCAAGGTTACCGACTCCCCTTCCTGTTTTGATGATAAATAGTTCATTACATTTTTTGTATCTGCATCAAACCACCATTCCCGGCAATTGTAAAAATTTATGGAATTTAAAAAATGATAAATACCAATTACCATAAATGGGATTATGATAAAATTTTTCCATTTATTGTTTTTCTTATAAATTAAATTGGATAAATATACAAATGGAATAACAAACAAAACATACAAAAAAACAGCTCCCCGAGCATTTAAAAATGGAGTGGCCAATAAATAAAACTGAAGTAGTATAACAACAAGAGTCCCAATTAAAACCATAAAACTGAAAGCAAGAAAGTCGGCTGTGAAATTGAACTTTTGTTTAATTAATTTAAGTAAGGTAAAAGATCCGATCAGCAACAACAAAATAATAACAAAGACAACAAAAAACCGTAAATCAAATGCTACAAACCATCCATTTGCGTATACCATTGATTTTAACAACGGAATAAAGGTGTCGCTATAAAAGCCATTACTGCTCCAGTATCGAAGCTGTCCGGTAGAGGTTATTTGTTTTAATGGCGTATAACACAGTATCGCAAGTATCAATGTAATACCAAACAATATCAGATATTGTTTAAATAAAATTTTCACAGCTTTGTTCCAATTATCCTGCAAAAGTAAAATACTACATACTGTGAGCAAACTTAAATAATAATTCAGCAAAGTAAAATTCGAATAAACGGCTAAAGCAGCTGCAAAAAATGCATAAAATATCCATTTAATCTGTTTTGAATTAAAGTACTGATAAATCAAATACATAGAAAAAAACATAAAAGCTATCGATAAACCATATCCCCTGGCCAAAGCAAAAAAATCGAGCAGATACGGGTTGCAAGTAAATACAACAATTCCAAATATCACGAATAATTTATTGTTACTTAATTTTTTTAGCCAAAGCACGGCAACAGAATAATATAAAATGAAGGCAAAAATATTCGGCAAACGCACAACCAGCGAATGTGTCCCGAAAATTGCCACAAAAAATTTGATCAAAAGGGTATTTAAAATATGGTTGTTTGGGCTTGGATCCACGTAAGTAATAATATCCCAAAAAGATCTTGGAACTGCATTATAAAATGTTCCGCCTTCATCAATAGTAATGGGCAAAATAATAGCACGTGCAACCAAATAAGCGGTGAAAAGCGAACCTATCATGAGGTACAAACCATTTTTTTTTAATTTATCCACCAGGCTAACCTTTATTTTGTATTGTTATTGTGATACAAATTTTTACTTTTGTCAATATATATGCAAGTTTTCAAAGATATTAATAATTTACCCGCATTTCTAAACTCTGTAATTTCCATTGGTACCTTCGATGGCGTGCACAGCGGACATGCGGAGATCATACACTCAATTACCACAGCAGCAAAAAAGGGGAATGGGCAAAGTATTATTATCACTTTTCATCCACATCCCCGGCATATTATTTCTCCGGAGTCACCTGTATATTATCTCACTACGCTGCAAGAAAAGATAGATATGCTGCAAAAATACAATATTGATGTTGTGGTAGTTGTACCTTTTTCAAGGGAGTTTTCAGAAATAGATGCACGAGATTATGCAGAAAATTTTCTGATAAAAAAATTCAATCCTGCCATTATTGTTTTTGGGTATGATCATAAATTCGGTAAGGACCGGGCAGGTGATATTCATTTATTAAAAAATATTGCCGAAAAATATGCAGTTAAAATTGAGGAGATCCCTGCACATGTAATTGATCATTTAACCGTCAGTTCTTCCAAGATCAGAAAGTTTTTGATAGCTGGAAATGTTCAGGAGGCCAACGAATTATTGGGGTATTGCTATCAATTATCAGGACATGTTGTAAAAGGTGATCAAATAGGAAGTACACTCGGATTTCCAACTGCCAATATTTATGTGGAGGATATTAATAAATTAATTCCGGCCGACGGAGTATATTTTACCGAGGTAACTCTTAAAAATCACAATACAAAATTATTCGGATTACTCAGCATAGGAACCAGGCCCACTTTCGATAAAACAGAAAAAAGAATAGAAGTGTATATTTTAAATTTTAACGAAACCATTTACGGAGAATCAATAACAGTGAAGTTTTTGCAATTTATCCGCAAGGATAAAAAATTCGACTCAAAAGAGGCGCTTATTACTGCCATGCATGAGGATAAAAAAATTGCTTTATCCTTAATAACAGAAAATTAATTCAATATCCGGTAAACAAGTTCCTTCAGCAATTCATCCACTTCCGTTTTGCCATTGTGTAACCCTTTTGAGCGCAGATCGAATTCCAGCATCAATTCAAATATTTCCTCCACGCGAGAAGGCGTATAAAGTGTACGCGCAGCTCTGAATTCATTTTTCTGGCTACTGTGAATTGCGTAGATCCTGAACAAATCAAAATCAGTCACATTTCCCCCAGCCATAAAATGATATAATTTTTGAAATGCACTATGAATATTGGAGATCGTGAGCACAAATGGGTTTGCCTTCGGATTGTCGTTCATATAAGTGATAATGGTAAAGGCCAAAGTAGTATTTTTTGTGAGTAAGGCACTCTGCAATTCATACACATTGTAATCCTTGCTTATGCCAATATTTTTTTCAATAAGTGCAGAAGTTATTTGATCGCCATCTTTGAGATTGATGCATAACTTTTCAAGTTCATTTATTATTTTCGAAAGATCAGTGCCCAAATGATCGACAAGTATTCTTATCGCTTTTCCATCAGCCGTTACTTTTTTTCTTTTCAAAAACGATTCAATAAATATTGGCACTTCATTATCTTTTAACGCCTGCGATTCGTAAATAATGCCCTTATCTTTAATATATTTGAATAGTTTTTTACGCGCATCAAATTTTCCATCCTTATAACATAAAACCAATATGGTAGAAGCAGATGGATTTTGAATATAGGGTTCCAGTTTATCAATCTCACTTCCCTTTGTTTTCATCATTTGCGCTTCCCGTAAAATAACCAGATTATGCGCAGCAAACATGGGGAAACGCACACAGGCATCAATTACCTGCTGTGGCTGGGTATCTTTTCCATAAAATATAGAACAATTAAAATCTTTTTCTGCCGGGGTAAGTATCGACTCCTCCATATATTCCGCAATCTTGTCAATATAATAAGCTTCATCGCCGTGCAATAAATACACGGGTTTAAATTTTTTAGCCTTTATATCGTTCAGCAGATCCTTGTAATCCATGATGCAAATTTAACGATTACACATTTACAATATGTATTTTTGTGTTACCGATGCAGATAGAATTTTCCAAATACGACCTCCGCATTAAATCGGAAAATAATATTCAATATATTTTTGACATCATACGTAAAAAACATGTTGTACTCACACCTGAAGAGTGGGTGAGGCAACACATCGTACATTACCTGCTCTACGATCATCAATTTCCAAAATCGCTCATCAGCGTAGAAAAAAAACTCACGCTTAATCAATTGACAAAACGCACAGATATTGTTCTCTACAATAAAAAAGGGTTACCTGTTTTAATTGTGGAATGTAAAGCAGAATCTGTCCCACTCTCCCAAAAGACCTTTGAACAAATTGCACGTTATAATTTGACCCTTAATGTTCCTTATTTATGGGTAAGCAATGGAAATACCAACCATTTGTGCCGGATTGATCATATTCTTAAAACATTTTCATTTCTGGAAGAACTTCCTGCTGCCTCTATATTAATTTGATTATTAAATGTGCCTGAAATCAGGTAATATTAATGAGTTCATCATTTGTTTTATTAAAAAGGATGTTTAATTTCACACCACAAAAAATAGCACTTCTATGGACAAAAATGTTAAAGCATTCATGAGCGTGGTTGAAAGTCGCAACCCGGGTGAAAAGGAATTTCTACAGGCAGTATATGAGGTTGCCGAGGCAGTTATCCCTTATATTGAGGAACATCCTCAATATAAATCAACTAAAATTTTAGAACGTATTGCAGAACCGGAGCGGGTTCTTACTTTCAGGGTTCCCTGGATGGACGACAAAGGGGAAATTCAAATAAACCGTGGCTACAGAATTCAGATGAACAGTGCAATTGGCCCTTACAAAGGTGGTTTGCGTTTTCATCCCACTGTTACTTTGTCCATTTTAAAGTTTCTTGCCTTTGAACAGGTGTTTAAAAACAGTCTTACCACATTGCCAATGGGCGGAGGAAAAGGCGGAAGTAATTTCGATCCTAAAGGAAAATCTGACATGGAAGTAATGCGTTTCTGCCAGAGTTTTATGTCGGAATTAGCGCGCCATATCGGCTCTGACACAGATGTACCTGCCGGCGATATTGGAGTTGGAGGAAGAGAAATAGGATATATGTATGGAATGTATAAAAAACTCCGCAACGAATTTACCGGCGTATTAACGGGTAAAAGTTTGGAGTGGGGAGGAAGTTTAATTCGTCCGGAAGCAACAGGTTATGGTTGTGTATATTTTGCTGCAGAAATGATGGGCACCAAAAAACTGAATTTCAAAGGAAAAACAGTGGTGGTTTCCGGAAGTGGAAATGTGTCGCAATATGCCATTGAAAAATGTCTGGATCTTGGTGCTAAGGTTGTTACTGCCAGTGATAGTGACGGATATATTTATGACAAAAACGGATTTACCAGAGAAAAACTCGCCTTTTTGTTGGAATTAAAAAATGTAAAACGCGGTCGTATTAAAGAATATGCCGATAAATACAAATGCGATTATATTGCAGGCAAAACACCCTGGGAAGTTAAATGTGATGTTGCCCTACCTTGTGCAACTCAAAATGAATTAACCGGAAAAGATGCAAAACTCTTAATTAAAAATGGCGTTAAATGTGTTGCCGAAGGTGCAAATATGCCTAGTACTCCGGAAGCAGTTACTGCATTTTTAGAAGCAAAGGTTTTATTTGCTCCGGGCAAAGCAAGCAATGCAGGTGGAGTTGCAACAAGTGGTTTAGAAATGAGCCAGAATAGTTTGCGCATGAGTTGGACTCGCACAGAAGTGGATAATCATTTAAAAAAGATCATGCACGATATTCACGCAACTTGTGTAAAATACGGTAAAGAAGGCAAATACATCAACTATGTAAAAGGTGCAAATATTGGTGGTTTTGTTAAAGTTGCCAATGCTATGATTGCACAAGGGTTAGTGTAAATATTACACTAAGATATTCCAATATTTTTTATATCCGGGGAATGATTTATTTCCCGGATATTTTTTTTGCGAATGATTAAAATTTAAACTATTCTTCATCCCACCATAATTCCTCCAAAAAAACTTCAATTGTTGTGGAAAGAAATTTTTCTCCTGTTGATTTATTTTGGTAATAAACTTTGGTATATTCTGCAATTTTACCAACTCCCTGGGCATAAAAACTTTGATATTCCGTTATCATATTAAAGTTCTTTGACTCTCCTTTTAATTCAGTGGTTGCAGAGGTTGTGCCTATTCCAAATGCTGAAAATTTGCCGGCAGGAGTTTCAATTAAAGTATCAATATGGGTGCAGAAATAGGTAGTCTTTAAAAAAGAATAATCGTAACTCTCCCAACTCGATCCTTCGTATAATGGTGTTTTAATTGTTTGAAATAATATATTTTTTTTGTCTGCTATCTTATAAAATTCTACCGCTTTATCTATTTCATCCTTTGGCATTTTAAAGAACATACCATTCTCATTAATATACAATGGAGATTCTATATACATCGAATCTCCGCCAGTTCTTATAATAATAAGAAAATTTACAATGGAATCATTTCCCTCTATAAAATCGCGATTTATATGATACTGAAATGCCCCTTCCTTTTCAATTATTTCCGGCTCTGTTCCAGATTCATTTTCTATTGTATTTAGATAATAGGTGGTATACTGTGAAAAATACATATTATATCCAACCCTATATGGAAAATTCAGTTGCAAAATAGTATCTGATTGAGCAAACAAGCCGACATTATTTAATAATAAAAGAAGCAGGAAATAACGCATGTGGTTTATTTTTTGAGTTAAACTATTACGAGATTTACGCTTAGTGGGCAGTGGGAAGTGGGCAGTGGGACGTTTGTAACATTGGATTGTTCCTCCGTTTTCAACAACTTCAACTACTTTCAACTCCTTCCAACTCCTTCCAACTCCTTCACGCCTCCAAACTCTCTTTCACAATAAACTTAAACCCGACCCCTCTCACATTTTCGATCTGAATATTTTCATCATCGGAAAACATTTTTCTTAAACGGGAAACAAATACATCGAGACTTCTTCCAATATAATAATTATCCTCCCCCCAAACCTGATGTAAAATAGATTCTCTGCGCACCACCTGATTTCGGTTGAGTGTTAACATGCGTAGCAATTCTGCTTCGCGTAGAGTTAAGGTATACGTATTGACTGTATTTTTAAGTGTAAGTTCTTTAAAATCAAATTCGTATCCTGCAATATGATAAATATTCTTTTCTTCAATATTGGTTGCAAATACTTTGCTGCGTTTTAAAAATACTTCTATTTTTAACACCAGTTCGTCAATGCTGAAAGGTTTTGTAACATAATCATCTCCCCCAATTTTAAACCCCTGTAATTTATCTTCCAGCATCGACTTAGCTGTGAGAAATAAAATAGGAACATTTTTATCCTTATCCCTGAATTTTTGTGCTAATGCAAATCCATCAATTTTTGGCAGCATAACATCCAGAATACAGAGGTCAAATTTTTGCTGTGTAAAAGTTTGTGCCGCTTCTAATCCATCCTGACAAAGGGTGATATCATATCCCTTTTTTTGAAGGTTATCTTTGGTAACAAAACCAAGATTAACGTCATCTTCAACATATAAGATCTTAGGGCTCTTTATTTCCATGTGTAGTTATTGTGGTATTATGAGTGTAAATATACTTCCTTTATTTAATTCGCTGTCAACATGCAGGCGCCACTTGTGCGCCTTGGCTATCATTTTTACATAGTTCAAACCCAATCCGTAACCCTTTACGTTGTGGACATTCCCGGTTGGTACACGAAAAAATTTTTCAAATATTTTGCGGTGAAATTCTTTCGGAATTCCAATGCCATTATCACTGATGGATATAAAAATACCTGCATGATCTCTTGCAGTCATCACCGAAATTTTGGGAAACTTGTCATTGTATTTTAGGGCATTATCCAATAAAGTATTGATCACATTTTGTAAATGCACTTTATCAGCTTCCACCAGATCGGGTTTTGCATTAAATTCTGTGGTGATATCGCCTTCATTTTCTTCCATACGTACATTAAATGAATTTATAATCTCCCCTAATATTTTATTTAAATGAAATTTTTCATAATTCAAAACAAGTTCATCATTTTCCAGTTTTGCAAGTTCCAAAATTTTACTTACCTGCCCTGTCAACCTTGTGTTTTCATTTTTAATAATGTTTGCATAATTTTTTAATCGTTCAGGATCATTCACTATTTCAGGATCAGTTATTACATCGGCAGAAATACCAATAGTAGATATAGGAGTTTTAAATTCATGTGCCAGATTATTAATAAAATTCTTTTGAAATTCACTCAATCTGCGCTGACGAAAAATTACATCCAGTGTAAATCCAAAAAACACCAGCACAATGGTGAGTGCAATTAATGAAGTTGACCAAACAAATAACATTACGGAATTTACCACAGGCCTTTCCGGGAAATTCATTTTGAAATAATATTTCGATTCGGTGAGTACCGGTAAATTGGTAGGATAAACTATTGTGGAATTTTTTATATCGCCTGAAACTGTTTCTTCAAATACTAAAACATCGCGTGTGGCTTCATACACCTGATATATAAAATCCACTTTGTGAAACGGATTGGAAAATTCGTTGCGGATATAATAATCCAATTGGTTGAGATCGATTTTTTCTTCAATATTCACTACATACGAATGTGGAGAAATGCGAACTACGGGTTTTTCCGTGATCTTTTTTCCATTATTTGCAATTTCTATTTTAGAAGCAATCTGTTCTAAGGAAAGTGTAACTGCAGTTTCAAAATTAGATTGGTTGATTAATAAACCTTTTCGAATCCAAAATACCTGAGAAAGGATCACGGTTATGATTGCAATAATACCCAATAAAATTACCCAGCGTATGGTTCTAACGTTCATCGTGTTATCTAGCCTAAAGTGTAAAGATAATTAGAGGCAATCAATACGATGATGTTATTTGGAAGAGATAAGTTGCTCTCTCGATTGGATGAGACCCGTATTCATAGCAAAAACCAGTAACTCTGAACTGGAGTTGATACCAAGCTTTTTCATGATATTTTTCCGGTGTGTTGTGATGGTATGAAAACTGCGGAACAAAGCATCTGCTATCTGACGCGTAGTGTATCCGTTGGCAATAAGTCGAATTATTTCAATTTCCCGTTCAGATAATAAGGCTGCTTCACAATTTTCGGCTGCCGGTGCTTTGCCATCCATAATAATGTTTACCACTTTATAACAGAACAATTTCTCTCCGCGCATTAAGGCATAAATTGCTGCAATAATCTCCTTTTCATCACAGGTTTTAGTGAGGTAACCCTTTACTCCGGTCTCCACTATCCGATGCACCACTTCTGTATTATGTATGTCTGTTATAATGAGAATCCGTGTTCCCGGACAAATAGTTTCTATAGTACTAATATCATCGATCCGAAAATTTTCGAGGTTTAAGGGATCAATTATAACAATGTCGGGGTTTGTGATATGTAATGTTGTAAACAGATCCTCCTTACTGGTAATCTCCTGAGAAACCGTAATATCAGAATACCTGCTAAATATCGATCTCAACCCCTCAATAATAAGGAATTGGGTTTCGGCAAGAAGTAACTGAATATTTGGCAAGGTTTGGACTGTTTAGATTGATTCTAAACTCAAAGGTAAGGAGAATGTTTGAAAAATTTACTTTTGGTTAACAACAAATCTAAACTCGCCTATAATATCTTCAACATTTAAACGACCAAAATAGATTCCTGAAGGCATTTCCGAAACATCGAGTATTATAACAGAAGCACTTTTGCTGAAATTAGCCGGAATAATCCGCCCTGTGGCATCGTAAACCTCCAGAATTGGATATTCCGGTGAAGAAACATTTCCAAGTTCAATATAAAGTGTTCCGCTAGCAGGATTGGGAAATACCGTTATATTTTCAAATACAGCGTTATCGTTAATCGGAACCAATGACGAACAGGATGATATCTCATTGAGATATTCGCCTGAAGTACAATTATCACAAATTATACTCTTTAAAAAACATGCAGATTGAGGAACAGTAAATTCATCGAAATATGCCTCGTGCCCAGTAATTTGGTTTGTATGTAAAATACTGCAGACGCCTTGATTTTTGAGTCTGTTATAAATAGAAACAGACCCGAAAACACTAAAATATTCATTCGGACTATAACAATCCTGAACAGGGCCAAAAACAGGTGGAACAACATTATCTCGTATTCCATAAAAATTAATTATGGGAATATTTTTATTGTTGCTCATAAAGGAAGTATCAGGAATTGCTCCCCACATATTCACTATTCCTTTAACTGAATAATTTATATCAATATCATTTGTAGAGGCATTCAAATCACCATACTCATCATCCAAACCCGGAAAAAGTTGATTTATATTTTGTTGTGACATAAAAATATTGGTCATCACTCCCATCATGCCTGCACTTTGTCCTCCGATAAAGATCATGGAAGTATCGATTCCATATTCATCAGCATGAAAAGTAATAAAACGCATGGAAGCATTTACATCCTGACAGGTTCTGTAATATGCTCCCAAAAGAGATTCCGGATCACCCAAACATTCAGAAGGTTCTACGCCGCCGGTGTTCCATCCCAATCTATAATTAAATGTAGCGGCTACATATCCACGTTGTGCCATTTCCATCATAAAATTTGTTAATTTGGATTTGTCGCCAACAGCAAAACCACCACCATGAAATAAGGCGATAAATGGTCGTTTTTCCAGTTCATCCACCGCCGCAGCCGGGAATGCAATATCAAAAGAATTTAATTGCGGAACAACATTTCCATTATACCAAAAATCGGCAACCCCGTATGGAATATTATTAATTACTTCAATTTCAGATATGTTAAAAACAGGTTGTTCACCAAATCGATCGGGAATACAATATTCAGAAATTTGTGCTGTAAGTGTATGTGCAAACAAGGGAAGAACAAAAACAAAAAACATCTTCCTCATTTTAAATTATCTTCAAAATATATACCAAATCCATTGCAATTCAATCTGTTAATCGGATTGAACTCTTTAGTCAGAATTCAATCCGCGTATGCAATGGAATTTTTCAGTTAAGCTATTTAGGTTAAAAAATTGTTAATTATTAAACTTACAAATTGATGACAATTTAATTGACGCTGCAGCAAATACATTTAAATTATTGGGTAATAATTACCCAATAATTGATGCGCATTTCACAACATGATAAATTATTTATCTATCAGAAAACTACCCGGATTAGTTTTGTTGTTATTCCTCAGAGTAAAATAATAAATACCTGAGGGTAAATTTTCTGTGTTTAATATTAGGGTGTTCTCATTTTGATCAAAATCAATAGGCATTTTTTGACCTGTAGAATTCCAGACCTCTATATTACAGTTCAATTCAAGCGGGTTAACCGATTTAATTGTAACGAAGACATTTGCCGGATTCGGATAAACGGTAAACTCCGATTTTGAAGCCACTAGAATTTCTGTCGCTCCCAATTCTTCGCAGGATCCGGTTTGGTAATTCACTTCATAGGAAGAACAATCATCACAAAACAGTGACTTCATGAAACATGTTACGTTATCTATCACATAATCATCTTCATAGGTATCGTGACCATATCCTTCCCTGGCATGCACAACATTACATACATTGAAAAGATTTAAAGTTTCATAAATTAATGCAGACCCATACACATAAGCATAAGCTTCACAACCTTGAAAATTGCCCTCAAATGGAGGAACTACCTCATCCTCGGTACCGTAAAAACTTATTGTAGGTATTGCTTCATCAACGTCAATCAGATTGAGATCAACGATACCACCCCAACAATTCAAAAATCCTTTTACGGTGAAATCCGTTACAATATCGTTTGTTGCACTATTTATATCGCCAAATAAGAGCGTATGTTCAGAAAATAATAAATTCCATTCCTCTTGTGTTGCGAAAGTGCTATTCATCATTGCATACACACCTGCACTTTGTCCACCGAGAAATATCCAGGAAGTATCAATACCATAAGTATCAGCATTTGCCACTAAATATCTTAAAGCTGCCTGCACATCCTGCATAGCTTTATAAACAGCCTCGTACATGGAAGCACCATCACCATCACAATTTTCAGGATCGCCATAAGAATCCCAACCTTTTCGGTAGTTAATAGTTGCTGCTACAAAACCTTTTTGAGCAAGTTGCTGAACAATGTAGTCCATATTTTCCTTTTCGCTTCCCCAAAATCCGCCACCATGGGCAAGAATTACCAAGGGTCTTTTACCTAATGGGTCAATACCAATAGTTGGATATGCAATATTGAACATATTCAACTCCGGCACCTCCATTTCATAGTACCATTCACTGGCTAATCCATACGAAACGTTATTAACGATGGTTATTTCATCGTCGGCAAAGTACTCCGCTTCGGTAAAGCGATCTTCTATACAAAGTTGTGCGTTAAGCGTGTTGTGTGTGCAAATCAGGATGATTAAGGAGGAAACCCATTTCTGCATTTAATAAGTTGTGTCGTGAAATAAATTGGTTAAAGCGTGCGCGACACATAGAGTTTTAAAGAACTTTCACAAAGGTAAAACAATTGAAAATTAAATTAGTGCGCAAAAGTTGCACTTTCATGACAGGGTAAAAGGTTATTTTTCTGCTAATTCATACAGGACGGTTTAATTTGTTAAAATAAATAGGTGCCATTTGATGAATAAAAATAATTTGTTAGCAAAATCTTAACAAACCGGTTACAGTAATTTCAAATTTGATGATCCTGATCACTATTCTTCCACTACTGCTCCTGAACCAATTACCTGTCGTTTGTACTTATGAGAAGGTGATTCGATGAATTTTCCCAAGCCGAGCTGATCCCATTTTTTATCTATTGTATTAATAGTATTTTCATCCATAATGATCACGTTTGGCCAGGGTCTGAAAAAATCATCGTATTGTTTGGTTTTCCTTGTTCCATCTATACCACAATGGGAAACTCCCGAACCATTATCCGGTAAAATAAAAATATCGCGTTTAGGATCGATATTATTGGAGAAATTCCAGGTTACCACAGCCATATCATTTACCTCAACAAGATGGTCAACATAAATAATAATCTTCACTTTATTTAAACCTTCTTCCAAAACTAATTTTTCGTTGAGAGCGTTTATATGTTTTTTCTTATTTTTTTCTACTGCAATTGCAACCACGGAAATATTCAATGTTAAAAGGTCGTCATTTATTCCCTTAATTTCGGGGTAGGAATTCATGAGTTGCATTTTATTAATAGCGATATTTTTTATATCAATATTTTTTAATTCCTCAGTTGGTTTAGCAGTTGCATCTATACAAACTTTACTTCCAAATGCAAATTTGCTGCAACTGTGATCGAGCACATCCATTGGTCCTGCGCTGAAAAATATATCATTGGCAGGGTCCACATTTTTGCTGAGGTATTGCGCTACTTCTTTAAAATCATGTATATTAATTTCATCAGCAATCACTAATATTTTATTGAACATCATTTGACCGGCACCCCACATTGCGTTCATTACCTTTTGTGCGTGGCCTTCATATTCTTTTTTGATCTTTACTATGGTGAGATTATGAAATACGCCTTCAATTGGCAATTCCATGTCTTCCACTTCCGGCAACATGGTTAGTTTAATTGGTGTTATAAAAATTCTTTCTGTAGCCTTACCTATCCAGGCATCCTCTTGAGGCGGAATACCAACTATAGTGGATGGATACACTGCATTTTTTTTATGTGTGATACAGGTAATATGAAATTTTGGATAATAGTCTGCTAAAGAATAATATCCGGTATGGTCACCAAAAGGGCCTTCTAAAATTAATTCGTCATTTGGATCAACATACCCTTCAATAATAAAATCGGCATCTGCAGGAACATAAAGATCGTTTGTGATACATTTCACCAGTTCCACTTTTCTTTTCCTTAAAAAACCGGCAAGTAAATATTCATCCACATTGGGTGGCAATGGTGCTGTTGCACAATAAGTATACACCGGATCGCCACCTAAAGCAACGGAAACCGGCATACGCTGATTTAACTTTTTATATTTATTAAAATGTCCGGCACTCACCTTGTGTTTATGCCAATGCATTCCAGTTAATTTTGGACCGAATACCTGCATTCTGTACATTCCAACATTGCGTATTTGTGTTTCAGGATCAATTGTATGAATAATAGGAAGCGTAATAAATTTCCCTCCATCTGCTGGCCAGCATTTCATTACCGGTAATTTTGTAATATCGGCATCCGGCATTACAACTTCCTGACAAGCACCTTTTCCTTTAATGGTTTTTGGCATCCATGACGCTACTTTTCCAAGTTCGGGAAGCATCATTACTTTTTCCATTAAACTATTTTTTGGAGTAGCGAGTTTTTTAAATAATTCGGAAATATCTCTGCCAACATCATCAAGATCATCCACCCCAATTGCCATACACATTCTTTTATACGAACCCATAGAATTTATCAGCAAAGGAAAATCTGTTCCGGTATTCTCAAACAATAATGCAGGACCATTTTGTTTAATATATCTGTCGGCAATTTCCGTTATTTCAAGATCCGGATCAACAAATTCCTTAATACGGAGAAGTTCCCCTGCTTTGACGAGATCATCGATAAACTGTTGTAGATTTTTGTAATGCATAGTTGTATAACAAAGGTAAGGCAATAAGGTTTGGAAAAGAATGGAACAGCCGAAGGATGTACCAATGTACCAATGTGTTAATGTACCAATGAAGAGCCGGGCACTATTCAATTATCAGATTATCCGGTTAACAAATGATTAAATGAAAACCCCCTCGACCTACCAGGTTTTTTTTAACCTGTGAGGTCTGAGGGAAGGGGGAAAAATGGAGAATGGAGAGTTAAGAATGAACATATGAAAGTGTGCCTCTGAGTAAAATCGGAATAAATAACAAATAATAATCAAGAAATAATAAACAGCAATCGGATGGGAAGCCAGTAATTTTAGTTTAAATTCAACAGAGCACAGGGCAAAAAAAAGCCCTCCCGAACCACCAGGAGGGCGTTGCTTCACTGACAATCATTAAAACCTAAAACCAAAACTTAAAAGAAAATTATTTAAAGATTTATCGATGGTTGCACCTTCGTTTACGCCGGCACCATTGTCATAGATATATTGTATATCGTATTCCGTAGTTGTTGCATGTGAAAATGCAAGATCAATAAAATATGATTTTTCTTTTACTCCAATTCCTGCAGTTATTGTATTTTTTGAAAAGTCTGCACCATTTGCTGCAATACCTTCATTAAAAGGTGTTCCACTTATAATATAACCGCCTCTGAACCTAAATACATCATACATTAATTCCGCTCCTAAACGGAGATTAGAAACTGCCCCGTATTTAGTATCAATATTTGTGTTTACTGTGTTTTCATAAGAAAGATCACCTGCATCGAGGCTTCTGTTAAAATTAAATCCGGCTTCACTGTAATCTACAAATTCATAATCTGCGCTTATAAAACCGATATTTTTTAATGTAATAGCAGCACTACCTATAACTCTCCAAGGGGTTACCAGTTCATAATCAAATTCTCCTGTTGGTGAGTCATACGAATAGCTGCCTGATGTATCAAGACTGCTGTTCATGGAAGAATAATAAGTATCACTTAAACCGAATAAGCTTGGTGAATGCACCGATGCCCCAACGCGGAAATAGTCACTTATTTTATAGATCAATCCGAATTTTGCGTTTATACCAAGTCCATTTGTTTCGGTATAATCAGCTAAAGTAAATTCTTCAAAATCAGAATGCTCCTGATTGATATCAGATTCGGAATAAACACTGGAACTGGAATATCGGATACTTGGAATTCCGATAGTTCCACCTACATATAATCTGTTTCCGTAATTACCTGCAAAAGATATTGCAACTTCATTGAGTCCGCCTTTTGTAATAAGAGATTTTGTTTGTTGAACATTTCCATCCGTTATTACACCATAATATTGTGTTGAATCGGAAGATACCGGATTAATTAAATACGTTTCCCATGCTAATCCTGCACCAAAAGGATCACTTGCAAATGCATCTGAAGGATTTGTTCCGCCATTCGCATTTAAATAATCAACATAGGTATTTAATAAAGAACTTTCTTCATTATAACCTGAATAAAGTGTGGAACTGTTGAAATTAGCAAGTCTGTTATAACCTATTCCAAACGAACCGCCAACCCATCCATCTCTTGCAGTTTCTTTTCCGGGATTTATTTTACTGAAAACAAATCCGAAATTGCTCATATAAAAATTATACCGACTTTCGGTATTTGTTTGTCCAAGATAATTACTTTCTGCATTGATACTTAATAATCCGGGAGTGATCACAAATTCAGAACTTCTGTATATTCCAAGTCCTGCAGGATTCATACTCATGGAACTCATATCGCCCCCAATTGCACCATATGCATTTCCAGATCCGAGTGATCTTGCGGTTCCACCAAAGTCGAGCATCGAATATCGAAGTGCATCTGCATCGCTTTGTGCATAAATTGATGCAGACAAAGCAGTAGCTAAAACCAATGTAAATATTTTTGTCATGGCTCTTTTTATTTAAGGATATTTAATTTTATTTTCCTCCGCTTCTCTTAGGAGAAGAATTACTTCCACTATTAGAAGGTCTGCTTCCTGAAGATCCGTTTGAATTACTTCCACTGCTTTTAGGCGAGCTTCCGCTATTTCCATAAGTACTTTTACCCGAGGAACCTGAATTTGTTTTTGGCGCCTCGTAAGTATTTTTCTTTACGGGTTGTTCATAATTTTTTGAAGGATTACCTTCAGGTCTTGAAGGCTGATCGTAAGTATTTTTATTCTGAGGTATTCCATTATATTGCGGTTTTACCTGAGGATTATTTGAATTATTTTGTTGTTGCTGATAATTTTGTTTTTGAACAGGTGCATCTGCAGCAGGTTTAACCGGTCCACCGCCATTTGGCTGGTAGTTGGCAGAAGGTTTACTCACGGAATAACTATTATCGTTGCTGCGAATTATACCGCGATCTGTTTTTACTATTGGAGAGGAAACATTTTCTGAAATAGTATTTTTTACCGGAGCATCAGCTGCACTATAATATTTGATCACCTTTACGGAACCAGATTCTTTAGTTGCATTTTGACCTGCAGAAATTGGTTTATCATTATTAATTGCTAATGCGTCGCTGTTTAATCCTGCAACATCATCTTTCGCAGTTACTCCCTTTATAGAAGTAAATTCAGGCGAACCAATTGTTGCACCATTATCTGACGAAGCTGCATTTGTATTTACATCTCCTTTATTTACTTCAAGAGTACCTTTATCCGTTAAAATATGATTCAAGTCGGTATTACCGTTTTTATCATAACCGGCAGCAATCATATCTACTGAACTGCTTCCTGTATTTGTATTAGATCCCGTTGAAGTATTTGGCCCATAATAGTATCCGTTATCGCTGTAACCATTATATCCATCGTTACCATAACCATTTCCGCTACCATAATATCCATCATAATAACCATTATAATAACCATTGCCATAACCATATCCGCCATAACCATAACCGTAGCCATAATAAGGAGAATACCAAGGATCATAATAACCGTAATGACCATAAGGATAACAATTACCATAACCAAAGCCAAAACCTACATTCCATCCATAAGGGTTGTAATAGTAAGGTGAATAACAATGAGAATAATATCCAAAACCGCTGTATGGATAATAGTATCGGTAAATATTTGAAGTATAATAATAATCGTCGTAATCGTTGTATCCATAATTATCATCTTCATAATAATTATTTACCACGTAGGTGTTTCCTTCCTCATCATAATAGGTTTCCGTAGAAAGATCTTCTGAACCTGATCTGTAATCGGCATCAGAGCCGGAAGGCTGATTATAATCCACCTTTTCGGAATTTCCGGGATAGGTTGAATAAGTATCAGATGTAGTGGTGGTGGTTGTAGTTTCGGTTGTTGTGGTTGATGCCTGTGCATCTTCTGTGCTGAAGTAAATATCGTCAGTAGAAGAACCTCGTGAAGCTGTTTGGGTAGCGCATGATGATGCTAAAAATCCCATGGCGGCTATAATCGGTAAGTATCTTAATTTCATAACTGATATTTTAATTGTTATTAATCTGTTTGCTGTTTGTGCAATTCTTAATTTTGCGACAAAGCACTTTATTCCAAAATCATACCAAAAGTAATATATGGCGGAGAAGATTACAAAAAGAGATATAAACTATTCGGAATGGTATAACGATCTCGTTATACAGAGCGGGTTAGCGGAGAATTCAGCAGTTAGAGGTTGTATGGTGATAAAACCGCACGGTTGGGCCATTTGGGAGAATATGAAAAGTATTCTGGACAAAAAATTCAAGGACACAGGACACGTTAACGCCAGTTTTCCGCTTTTGATACCTAAAAGTTTTCTCGAAAAAGAAGAAGGACATGCAGAAGGATTTGCCAAAGAATGTGCTGTGGTAACACATTATCGACTAAAAACTGATCCAAATAATAAAGGAAAACTTTTAGTTGACCCCGAATCGAAGCTGGAAGAGGAGTTAATAATTCGTCCTACCAGTGAAACGATCATTTGGAATTGTTATAAAAACTGGATTCAGAGTTACCGGGATCTTCCTATTTTGATAAATCAATGGGCAAATGTGATGCGTTGGGAAATGCGCACAAGATTATTTTTGAGAACTTCGGAGTTTCACTGGCAGGAAGGCCATACGGCACATGCAACAAAAGAGGAGGCAGTGGAAGAAACATTGAAGATGCTGCATATATATGCGGACTTCATGGAAAATTATATGGCTGTTCCTGTAATTATGGGAATAAAAACGGAAAGCGAAAGATTTGCCGGAGCAGAAGATACCTATTGTGTGGAAGCATTAATGCAAGACGGAAAAGCATTACAAAACGGAACAAGTCATTTCTTAGGACAAAATTTTGCAAAAGCATTTGATGTTAAGTTTTTAAACAAAGAAGGAAAACTGGAATATGCCTGGGCTACGAGTTGGGGAGTAAGCACCAGAATGATGGGTGCATTAATTATGGCACATAGTGATGATGACGGATTAATAATTCCTCCACGACTTGCTCCATTGCATGTAGTAATTGTTCCAATTTTTAAAAATGAAGAACAATTAAAACAAATCGGAGAAAAAGCAGATAAAATTATTGCAGCATTAAAAGCATTAAATATCTCCGTAAAATTCGACGACAGCGACAATGCAAAACCGGGATGGAAATTTGCGGAGTATGAATTAAAAGGAGTTCCTGTTAGAATTGCAATGGGCATGCGCGATGTGGAAAATAATACCTTAGAAATTGCACGCAGAGATACAAAAGAAAAAACCACTATTTCGAATGAAAATGTTGGGGAATATATTCAGAATTTGCTTGAGGAAATACAGCAAAACATGTATAACAAAGCCCTGGCATTCCGCACCTCACATTATTTTGAAGTAAATACCTGGGACGAATTTAAAACACAAATTGAATTGGGAGGATTTATTTCTGCGCACTGGGATGGCACTGCAGTTACGGAAGAAAAAATTAAGGGAGAAACGAAAGCTACGATAAGATGTATTCCATTAGATGCGAAGGAAGAGGATGGGGTGTGTGTTTATTCTGGGAATAAAAGTAACCAAAGAGTATTGTTTGCGAGAGCGTATTGAGAAAAGGTATCAATTACTAATCAAAGAAGTAATATCTCGACCTAAAGGGAACTTGGATGCCGTAGATTTTGCCGATTTATAAAGATAAGTGAATTTGTTGGAGGAACGGTTAAAGGGGAACGCGGATGACACAGATTTTGCGGATTTAAAAGGAT
>CAZXBG010000024.1:27333-33283 GCA_964638865.1 uncultured Chitinophagales bacterium
AAAGGGGAACGCGGATGACACAGATTTTGCGGATTTAAAAGGATGAGTGAATGTGGGACAGCAAAAATAATTTGCAAATAAATAAGTATTTCCTACGTTTTGTCTTCGCGTACGATCCTTCCAAAATTTAAATACCACACTCTTCCAATTTAACACATATCCGCAAAACAAATACACTTGTCATCTTAAATACAAGTAATTGTTGTGGTGCAATACATGAGTAACATGGAAAACATTAAATTAGACCCAAATTATGGAATTGTGAAAAAGGGAGTCGCCATAGTAGTTTTTTGTATTTCTGCAATTAATGGATTTGCACAAGATCCCTTGGCTACCCGAATTAATCCGGATAATGTGTATTTATCTTCTACCGTTTATTATGTATTGCAGGATAGTGAGGGGTTTATTTGGTTGAGTACCGATGCAGGAGTTTATAAATATGATAGTTATCAATTTGAACATTTTTCAACAGCCAACGGATTACCCGACAATGAAATTTTTCGAATATATGAGGATAAAAAACACAGAATATGGTTCATTCCTCTGAATGGAAAATTATCATATTACCAAAACGGAAAATTGTTTACGCCTGAAAACAATAAAATGCTTTCTCAAATTCCTTTTACTAAAATTGTGATAGGTGAATTTGAAGACGAGAAGGGCAATATGTATTTTGCCTCTAAAAATGAAATGGTTTGCAAAATCACACCGGAGGATAGTGTGGAAGTTACTTATAATAAAATGATTTATAATTTTTTATGGGTAGTGAATGATTCTGTTTATACAATAGAAGAACATCTTTTAAACAGGCATTACAATCCGAGAGGGTGTATTTACAATGAAAAAATTGTAATTGGTATATGTACCGATGTGTATTATAAAAAGGGATTTGGTGAATTTGAGAAATTAATAACACTTCCGGAACAAAGTGTGGAAATTATTTTTATGTGTTTGTTTTCTGATAGTTCTTTATATATCGGAACAAGGAAAGGACTCTACATTCTTGACCCGAATGACACCACTACTTTACACAATTATTTTCAGGATTGGGCGATTACCTGTATTGAAAAAGATTTCGAAAATAATTTATGGGTTTCCACATTAGAGGATGGCGTTCATCTGATACAATCTCTTAATGTATTAAAGTATAATGAACCCAATTTGCCTTCTAAAATTGTTACCTGCCTCGAAAAAGATGCGCAAAATAATTTATGGATAGGACTTACCAATGATGATTATGCGATCATCGACAATACCGGAAAAATTACCAATCATCATTTTGTATCTAAAATCGATCACGATATTGTAAACATACACCACTTCGATGGTGAAACCTGGGTTGTATCAAAGAGCGGACTCTTGAAGATCGAAAATGGACAAAAAAAATACTATGAATTTTATGGTAACGATCTTTTGCGTTTTGGAGAAAATTCTCTGATTTTAGGGCAAGAACAGGTTTTAAAATTTAATGCAGAAAATTTTGACTCCGAAATAGCCTATACTATTTCAACCCGTTATGGTCAGGATAAATATACCCTGATCAAAACCAGATGTAATGTTTTGACTGCAGGTTGTAAATGTTGAACAATAAGCATCCGGAGGTCCCCAACCACCATTTATTGTAGTCCACCAATCTGCTCCCCAACCTGTTCCCGGGTGGGAGAAATAATCATACACTAAATACTCCAAACCTGACATTGGAAATGGTGCCCAAGGTGCAAAAACTGCACCTGTTTGCGGACTGATTAATGTTGCGGGATAAGAAACAAAAGTTGCTCCGCCACTCAGTGCAACCGACCATGTATAAGTATCTTGATCGGCACCATAACCCGTTCCGTCCTGGCCTCCACCGGCACAAAATTCTACAACAAATTCGTACTGACCTCCACCGAGATCTGTTTGAGAAATTAATGTTGCACTCGAATTATTACATGCATTAACAATTTTTCCGCTTAACAGAAAAATGGATGCAATTAAAAGTGTTTGTAATGTTTTTTTCATTTTACTAGTTTTATTATTTGTGTGAATGATAAAATCGATTTTGAAAATTGAATGATATTGGGTGTGAAAGTAAAATGACTATTTATATCAAGGTTGAAAATATGATAAGTGATATGTGTGGAATTATAAGTGAGAGGAATGGGGGGATAAGTGGTATTGGGCTGATGCAGTATTAGAGGCGGTGGGCAGTTTGTAACATTGATGATTTTTGTTTTGAATTGAACTATTTTAACCAATTAATTTGTTCAATCACTTCAACAAGTAGAAAGTCGCAGCATCAGGAGACAGTTTGTAATTGATGATTTGCGGTTCCGTAAATGAAAAATATAAACAATTTTATTCCCTACATAATCAGTGAGGAAATTAACTCATCTCCACATAATTCAAATCCTTACTAAAGGTCTCCTTCACAGAAAAAATTGCGATTAGCGCAAGGGAGACCGAGATCAATCCAACCACAAGGGCGGAGTTAACATTGCCAACATTTCCACTTAAAGCAGAAAATCCGAGTGTGAGTGGTATAACCAGACCTCTTACAAAATTTGGAACTGTGGTAGTAACCGTTGCACGAATATTTGTTCCGAATTGTTCGGAAGCAATGGTGACAAATAATGCCCAATAACCGGTTGCACAACCTAATAGGAAACACATGGTATTAAATAAAAACAGCGAATCGCTTTTTATAAATAAGTAGATACAGGCAAATAAAATGCTCGCCAGTAAATATCCGATAACCACTTTTTTTCTGCTTTTAAATACCTGACTTAAAATTCCACTAAGCATATCGCCAACACTTAAACCTACATAAGAAAGCATTATTGCAGTTCTGCGAATTTGTATGCCGTTATCACCACTTACATCCAAACCCCATTCCCCTGCGAATTTATCAGAGAATTTCATTAACACTCCAATACAATACCAAACGGGAATTCCTATCATTATACAAAAGACATATTTTTTTAAGCGAGCAGCATCTGTAAATAAAGAAAGAAAATTTCCTCTTGCTACATTTTGTTTTTTAACTTGATCGAACATTCCACTTTCAAAAGTGCCGAATCGCAACCCCAATAATAAAAGTCCCAATCCACCGCCGATAAAATAAGAGGTGCGCCAATCTACCTGCCCGGTTATATAAAATGCAGTAACGGCTCCTAAGGCTCCAACACTTACAATTATCATGGTTCCCAATCCACGTTTTTCTTTTTGTAGAATTTCACTTACCAAAGTAATTGCTGCGCCTAATTCGCCTGCCAATCCCAAACCTGCAAAGAAACGAACAGCTGAATATTGAAAGGTATTTTCAACAAATCCGTTTAAAATATTTGCGATTGAATATAAAATAATACTTCCGAATAAAATTGATTTTCTTCCTTTAAGATCTCCCAAAATTCCCCATACAATTCCCCCAATAAGCATTCCGAACATCTGGAAATTAAATAAACGGATATCCCAGTAATCCAACTGAACCGGATCTGTAATTCCTAATCCTTTTAAACTTGTTTTACTTACCAGATTAAAAAGCTGAAGATCATAAATATCGACAAAATAACCGAGTGCGGCTACAATAACCGTGAGACTTAAAATTCCGTGGTTTTTTTTTGTGTGGTTGTTCATGCTCGCTGTTATGAATTTGAGGATTAAAACTATTTCAAAAATACATTATTGCCACGAAGGCACAAAGGCATAAAGTATTCACAAAGAAAAACGTAGTAAATATTATAATACTAGATTAATCTTATCATTTTTTTTCACCATTCAAAATGCTAAAAATATTGAAAAAACTATTGGTTATTTTCTGTCAAACACCAAAAACGTATAGGGATGCGGATTATTTTCATCTGCTTCGTGATGGTCTGATGAGGATAATAGCCATTGACCTTTTTCCAGTTCAGGAAAAAAAGTATCGCCTTCAAAACTCGCATGAATTTTTGTAAAATGAACACGATCGGTAAATTCCATCGCAAGTTTATAAATTTCGCCCCCGCCTAAGATCATTACTTCCTCCTCCCCTGCTAATTCCGGATGATTAATCGCATCCTTTATATCGTGCACAACGATACTATCTTCTGCAATAAAATCTTTATCCCTTGTAACCACAATAAATTTTCTTCCGGGCAGCACCTTATTTCCTAATGCATTATATGATTTTCTTCCCAAAATACACCATTTACCAATTGTATTATTTTTGAAATATTTAAGATCGGCGCGCATTTTTTCCCAGGGCATATCTCCTTTATATCCAATTACATTATTATTGGCAACGGCAACAATAGCGGAAAATATCATACGGAAACTTTAGCTTTTATATGAGGATGTGGATCGTAATTCAACAATTCAAAATCAGCAATTGTAAATTCGAAAATATTTTTAACATCTGGATTTATTTTCATCTGCGGCAAACTGCGTGGCTCACGTGTTAATTGCAATTTAGCCTGTTCAATATGATCGTTATAGATGTGTACGTCTCCGAATGTGTGTACAAAATCACCATAATCAAGATCACAAACCTGTGCTATCATCATGGTTAATACTGCATAACTCGCAATATTAAATGGCACACCCAAAAAAGTATCCGCACTGCGCTGATATAACTGACAGCTCAATTTTCTTTTGGCACCTGGAGTTTCGGCAGGAGCCACATAAAACTGAAATAAACAATGACAAGGTGGCAATGCCATTTTTTCTATCTCCCCAACATTCCATGCACTAACAATTAATCTTCTGGAATCTGGATTTTTTTTAATTTGTTCGATAAGATTTGAAATCTGATCAATTGTTCCGCCATCTGCTGTCGGCCAACTGCGCCATTGTTGTCCGTAAACCGGGCCCAGGTCACCGTTTTCATCCGCCCATTCGTCCCAGATGCGCACTTCATTTTCTTTCAGATATTGAATATTGGTATTTCCTTGTAAAAACCACAATAATTCATGGATTATACTTCTGGTATGTAGTTTTTTGGTTGTTAAAAGAGGAAATCCTTCTTTTAGATCAAAACGCATCTGATACCCGAATAAACTGATGGTTCCGGTTCCCGTGCGATCAGACTTTTGCTGACCCTCCTCTAAAATTTTAGTGAGCAGATCGAGATATTGTTGCATGGGGCAAATTTAATGAATAAAGCCGGGGTGAGAACCGAAGTTTAGGTTTGTATATTACAATATACACAGTTTCAACATTTTAGGGATAATTACAATTTGCAGGGCAGTTGAATTGTTTTATCTTTAAATTAAACATTTATATATGATCAGCAACTTACTCTCAAATCTCGACTGGCTCGCTGTTTTAGTTGCGGCTGTAGCCTATTTTGTAATAGGTGCCGCCTGGTATGGTGTATTGGGCAAAGGCTGGATGGAGGCAGCCGGATTATCAAAAGACCAGATAAACAATAATTTTAACAAAGCAATTTACGGTGTAACATTTATTATTGAATTTGTAATTGTTGCATTTATGGGTGGTTTAATGGGCCAGGAATTAAGCACGGGTGATGCAATTCAATTCGGATTAGTTGTTGGTTTAGTTTTTTCAGGCTTAACTACGTGGATACATTATTTATATAATATGCGAGCGAAAAATCTTATTTTTTATGATGCGGGTTATACTACCATTGCAAGTATTGTTGCAGCGGTAATTTATGCTTCTATGTGAAATACAGTAAATAAATTTATTAAGCCCGGAATGATTATTTCGGGCTTTTTATTTAAATCCGCTGTGGAACTGTGACTGAAAGTATTTTAGCTACGAATAACTCAATTTAGTATATAAAAAGTATAATACTAAATGCTGTTCATTCGTGCATTCGTAGCAACTTTTTATCTGTATTTTGAAAAAGGGGTAGCCACGAATGAACGGCCTTTGGAAGGGGTGGTTCATATTATTTAATAAATATTTTTATTCGTGCATTCGTGGCAAATTTTTTTTGTCCATAGTGTGGGTTAAAAAATGGGGAAGC
>CAZXBG010000025.1:0-13845 GCA_964638865.1 uncultured Chitinophagales bacterium
ATGATTTTTATCTGAATAATATCATTGACAATGAAAGTAATAAACTAATTGCATCAACTGATTTTGATGAATTAGGTGGATATTGGTTAGACAATTTTGTTCATGTAGGACAGATTGAAGGAAATTTTATTGACAATGAAGAATTTGAACCCGATACTGAAATAATAGTGCAGGTTTATGCAACATTTGAAAATGGTGAAGAAATTGACCAATATTCCTATCTTACCCTTCAACCAAATATTAATCCGTATACTGAAGTTAGGACTTTCTTTCGTGGGAAAATAGTTGAGTATTCAGTCAAGATATTTAATAAAATTTAATCATGAGGTTAATATTAATTTCATTCCTTCAAATATTATTTTCCAATATTTATGCGCAGTTTCAAGTAAATTGGAATACAATTAATTTGGACTACGCATTTCAGAATCCTTTAAGAAAAGTATGGATTGATAATGACGGGAACTCACTAATATTATGCTCCGACGAACAAACACATTTATTTCTGGCCAAAATCGATAATGCAGGTAATATTTATGATACGGATTATTATTATTTTTCAGATACCTTAATATTATCCGAACAATTAGGTTATCAACGAGATGATGCAAACAATATTTATACATGGGGTTCTGCTGAAATAGGATTTTTAGATTTTAAAGATGTTCTTGTCAAATTCGACGAAAATCTTAACCTGCAATGGGTATATTATTATCCTGACTCTGTAGGGTTACGAGCATCCTCAGTCTTTGTTTCCAATGACACGATTTCCGTTTTAACGCGGGCTGCAAATACTTTTCAACTTTGGATTCAGGATGTAAATGGCAATTTACTTGACATGGTTTCTCAACAACACGGATATTTTGAAGGTACATTTGGATGGGCAGCAAAAAATGAGGATAAAATATATTTATCCATTGAGAATGATTCACTTGTTTTTATGATTTTCGATAATCAATCCAACTTTTTATATCGGAAAATGCATTTTTTATCTGATTCAATTCCTTCTTTTGGTGGCTATAAAAGTAAACATTATTTTGATGAAGAAGGTAATTTATATTATTTATCTAACAGATATAATTATGGGGATTATGAAAGGAGACATATTTTTAAATTCACGACTGAAGGTGATTTGCTTTGGGAAAAAATGAGATCATTTCCTTCGGAACTTACAAGTTTTATTTTATCTGAAATAGTGCAAACAAATGATGGCATTTTGGTTTATGATTTATTTCGAAATACGTTAGGAGAAAATATTGTTTATATAAATAATTATTCTACTGAAGGTGTCAATTTCGGCGATATTTCCATTAATTTAAATGAATATTTTCTTCCGGATTATGGCACTACAGCGTTATTTGATATCCCATTAAACAGGTTATATTTTTATATTCCGGAATTACAAGATATGGCAGAAAATGCCGGATTGGTTTGCTTTGATAATAATGGAATTTTTTTATCTGCAGATACACTTGATGTGGCTTTTTGCAGTTCAACGGGTCAAGGCAGTATGTATAGCGCACCCGGCAACAGTTTAATTTTAACAAATGCAAAAACAACAATTGGATTTATTACAGACAATATCGAAGTAACCCAACTCTCCGACCTTTCCACCGGAGTTGCCGATATCAAACCTAGTGTGGCGTTGATAATGCATCCCAATCCTGTAAACGATCTGCTAAATATTGAATGTAATGATGTTAATAATGCCGGAAAAATTGCCTGCCAGATAATCTCAACCTCCAGTACAGTATGTAAAACATTTCAACTTTCGGATATAGGGAATGCTGTTCAGCTTAATGTGCATGATTTGCAATCCGGATATTATTTAATCAAACTGGTTGCAGAAAATAGTGTATATACCGGTTCATTTATTAAAATGTAAAAATTTACTTAATATAACCTTTGCGCTCTTAACAAAAAATCTTAGCGGCTCTCCAATTCTCCAACCTGCATATAATGATCAAAGAAAAATTCATCTTTCAATTTTTCAGATTGCAGAATTATAAAATTGCGATCCGTTAAAAACGTTTCGTATTCTTTCAGATCATACTGATGCGGATGCAATATATCTCCCGGCACCAACCGGAATAAATGTTTAAAAAAAGCATGGTTGTGTGCATCAATAGTGACAACAATTTTACCTCCCGGTTTAACCATCGATGCAAGCAGATCATAACTAAAATTAATATCTGCAACGTGGTTAATGGCATTCATACAAAAAACAATATCATATTTTTTATCGGTCTTGTATCGTTCAATTGGCAAACTATAAAAGGTGGTAAAAGCATATTCGCTGCTCTTAAAATGGGAAAGATTCTTTTCATATTCATCCACCAACGGATCAACGGCATCAACCTTGCAAACTCCTAAATTCATAAATACACCCGCCGGTCCACAACCGGCATCTAATACCTCCATTCCGGGTTTTATGGGACAGGTTATATTAATAATATCCAACAATTTTTGCCAATACGCTTTTTTCCAGGTATGATACTGCTCCACATCCTTGCCCTTCAAATAATTCTCCCACCATTTTAATTCTGCTTTCTGGGCAATATTCCACTTTAAAGTTTTCTTCATGATCTGTCTAAATTAATATTATGCAATCTATGGTCAATTAAACCCCACCCTCTCCTCGTGAAACCTTCGAGACTTTGTGACTTCGTGGCAAATCGCGCTCAGTCTGTGGCTCCACTTTGTTGCTCGTGGCAAAACTTCCACCTTAATCTGTACCTTTGCATTCAAGGCGTAAAATTAAACAAACAATGAAAATACCGCAGGGAGAAAAAGTAGTTATCCTCGAAAGTGGCGAAACAGGTTTCATCAGTTATTATGACGGGAGTACTGCTTTTGTAGATGTGGAAGGAGAAATTGTGCAGGTACATAAAAATGACATTGAAAGAGTAACTGCCTTTGGGGAAAGTGCAAAAAAGGTGAGGGGAGAGGAGCAAAACAAGGAAACAAAAGAGAAGCACTATGATGAAGGCATTCACTTACAGTTTTTAGCCATAAAAAATTTTCACGGTGAGATCCAGCGTTTCGATCTGTATTTATTAAATAATACCGATACTGATCTTTTGGTGGAGTATCATTTTTATTTGAATCAGGATAAGGAAAATACCATACGCAAAGAAATTACTAAATACGGCAACCTGAAATTAAATGAATTTAAAGTAGATCAACTGAACGATACTCCCTGGTTCAACTTTGCATTCTGGCCACGCAATGTGCAACCTGAATTTGAATTCCAATTCACCAAAGAAATAAAACTGAAAGCAAAAATATTTTTCGCAAAAATTGAATCCGAAGAATTTAAAACGAAAGGGTATTTCACTATAGAATTATTAAAAGATATTCCCTTTGTAAAACCAAAACAGGTGAAATTTGTTGCTAAAAAGAAGGAAGATTTTTTTACAACAAAAAAAGCAGTATCTAGGGAGAATGA
The DNA here is from genome assembly GCA_964638865.1 of uncultured Chitinophagales bacterium. Classification (GTDB taxonomy): domain Bacteria; phylum Bacteroidota; class Bacteroidia; order Chitinophagales; family BACL12; genus UBA7236. The sequence continues at coordinate 3,446 of CAZXBG010000025.1, forward strand.
AGTGATTACAAAATCAGAAATACCCGATTTTATTGATTTGCATGCCGAAAATCTGATTCCTGGATACCGAAACCTCAAATCCGGCGAAATTTTGAGATATCAGTTAAATCATTGTAAAAATTTCCTCGAAAAAGCAATTCGTTATAACTTGCATAAAATTTATGTGGTGCACGGCATTGGAAAAGGGGTATTGAAAGCAGAAGTGCATAAACTATTGAAACAATATCCCGAAGTGGATACTTATAACAACGATTACAATCCCCGTTTCGGATTTGGAGCCACGGAGATATTTATGAGTTAATTATTTAAAAACGTTCTTTAAAATAATTTCTGCAAACCGGTCTATCGTTCGCTTAATGCGGGAGGAAAGTCCGGATAACACAGAGCGACGCACCACCTAACGGGTGGAAAAACGATCAGTAATGGTCGCGACTGGAAAGTGCCACAGAAAATAACAGCGATCTGCCTCGGCAGAAGCGATGGTGAAAATGTGTTGCCTCTTTATCGAAAGATATTGGGAGCGCACAGTATCAGTTAGCAATAATTGATTCGGGTAAACCCTGCGTGTTACAATGCCAAATATGTCGGAGTAAAAGAAAAGCTGCTCGCTTTAATTCTTCGGCGGGTAGGCAGCAAGATCCCATCGGCGACTTTGGGACCAGATAAATGATAGAAAAATTTGCCAAGTAGAGGTAAGGTGATTTACTCACCTTTGCTGAAACTTTGGGGAGTGAAACAGAATCCGGCTTATGAGTTTGCAGAAATATTTTTTTTAATTGTGGAAATAGATAAAGACATAATATTTTGCCCTTACTGCGGACAATTATCCAAAATTGTTTGGGTGCATGGGCATGGGCAATGTTCAGTTTGTAAAACAACTGTTGATGAATGTTGCAGAGGAGAAATAATTGGGAATATTGAAAATTCCGATTCGGACAAAGAATCAGAAATAATAAAAAATAATAAAAACAACAAACCACAGGATGAAAATGAATAAAATTTATTTTTTATTGGGGATACTAATAATAGTTTCTCATACACTCTCTGCACAAAATCAGGTAACATTTATTCCGCCTGAGTCAACTCCTAAAATAAAAATTGATACAATTATTCAGGTGGTAGATGCTGCAAAAAATCTAAAACATTTTACTATTCAGGAAAATGATATCACGGTGCAGGATGGCTATTTAATGAACAATAAAAAGTCAGGAAAGTGGTTCATTTATTATCCAAATGGAGTTTTACTTTCCCTGTCGGAATATGAGAATGGGCTGAAGAATGGAATTTATCTCGAGTGTGAAAAAGGTGGCGCTGTGCTCGTTCAGGAAACGTATAAAAATGATAAACTAGACGGGGAACAAAAAAAATATTTTAATGCAAAAGCAGGTAGAATTCTCAAAACAAGTAATAATTTTAAAGAGGGCAAATTTCACGGAACATGCACCGAATACAGCGAAAATGGATTAGTGCAAAATCAGGTGCAATACAACAACGGGAAAAAAGACGGCGCAACAAAATGGTATTTTTCCAACGGCAAACTTGCAATGGAACAAGTTTATACAAATGAAATGCTGAATGGAACTCAAAAAATTTATAATCAGCAAGGAATTTTGCTAAGCGAAGGGAAATTTGAAAACAATTTGAAAACCGGTCAGTGGACCGAATATTACGACAGCGGTAAAATGAAAGCGCAGGGAAATTATACTGCAGATAAGAAGTCCGGTGCATGGAAATTATACGATGAGGCTGGAAATCTGTCAAAAACAGAAAATTTCTGAAAAAACATACAAAAATTTCCTCAATTGTGTCCAATAAATTATATTTACCCTCGTTTAGTTTTTTAGACTATTCGGGGGTTTTTATTATATGAAATTCCTTAAAAAACAATAAATTTTATACTTAGATGGCGAATATTTTATTGATTGATGATGAAAAAAGCATCCGCAAAACATTGCGTGAGATTTTGGAATATGAAGGATATGTAGTGGACGAAGCCGGTGACGGTGCTGAAGGACTTCGAATGATACAAGAGGGAGATTATGATATCGTTCTTTGTGATATCAAAATGCCGAAAATGGATGGAATGGAAGTGCTCGAAAAATCACAGGTTGCACATGCCGATGTCCCTTTCATCATGATAAGTGGTCATGGAACTTTAGAAACAGCTGTTGAGGCAGTTAAAAAAGGTGCTTTCGATTACGTAGCAAAACCACCTGATCTCAATCGTTTGTTGATCACCATTCGCAATGCGTTGGATAAATCTAATTTGATCACAGAAACAAAGGTGCTCAAACGCAGGGTTACAAAAACGCGCGAAATAATTGGTGATTCACCTGCAATTGTAAAAATTAAAGAAACTATCGAACGCGTAGCCCCCACTGACGCTCGTGTTTTAATAACCGGCGATAACGGAACCGGAAAAGAATTGGTGGCACGATGGATACACGAAAAAAGTAACCGCGCAAACGGTCCACTCATTGAAGTTAACTGCGCTGCTATTCCTAGCGAATTAATTGAAAGCGAATTATTTGGTCACGAAAAAGGTGCATTTACCTCTGCAATAAAACAACGCATCGGAAAATTTGAACAGGCTAATGGCGGCACATTATTTTTGGATGAGATAGGTGATATGAGTTTAAGTGCGCAGGCAAAAGTTTTGCGGGCATTGCAGGAAAATAAAATTACCCGTGTTGGGGGAGATAAAGAAATTCCGGTGGATGTGCGTGTGGTTGCTGCAACAAATAAAGATCTTATCAAAGAAGTTGATTCAAACCAATTTCGTATCGACTTATATCATCGCATCAGTGTAATATTAATTCACGTTCCATCTTTAAACGACAGAACAGATGATATTCCATTATTATCCGAAAGATTCGTAAAAGAAATTTGTGAGGATTACGGTATTCCGAAAAAAGTGATCACGCCCAAGGCAATGAATGAGATCATGAATATTAATTTCACCGGAAATATCCGCGAATTGCGAAATGTGATTGAGCGACTTGTTATTTTAAGTGAACAAAAAATAACCGATGAGGATGTAATTAATTACGCACAATCGCCTAAAAGTGGTGGAAGCCCCAAAGATCTTTACGAACGTTTCGAAAAATTTCAGGATTTTAAAGATCATATTGAAAAAGAATTCATCTTACATCGCTTAAATAAAAATGGATGGAACGTTTCTAAAACTGCGGAAGAACTTGATATTCAGCGAAGCCACTTATACAACAAGATCGAAAAGTATAATTTGAAACGCGACTGATCAAATAATCTGTTTTATTATGAAAGCTAAGAAGGAACAGATTCCCGATCGCAACATCGTTAAAGAAGCAAAACCGGATTCACAAAATATTTCCGGTGATTTCGGAAATATTATTATTGGAATAATTGTAATAATTCTAATTGCTGCCGGTTTGATCTGGATCGTGAATATATTGTTGTGATTTAATTTTACCTATCCATCTAATTGCTCCAACAGCGTCCCATACTCGCATTGCCCCCGCAATGTCTTCACGAGGAATAAACCAATATCTAATTAAATCATAATTTAATGGAGATAATTAATTCTGATGAGGAAACAAATGGTGAGACGCTGCCGTGATCCAAACCCGGACCCAATTATCACCGCTCAATCACAAATGTTTTTCCTTCAATTGCTAACACCGTATTTTCAAAAACCTGTTTCGCTTCCAATAATAAAGGATTTAAATTATCGTACTTCGAGGAAAAATGTCCTATTAATAATTTTTTCGCTTCTGAAAGTTTAGCAATTTCTGCTGCGTGAATTGTAGTAGAATGAAAAGTATCAGCAGCGCGTTGTGTGCTTTGTTCATCAAAAGTGCAATCGTGATATAACAGATCCACACCTTTTATTTGTTCGATCATATCAGTATTAAAAGCCGTATCGCAACAATATGCATAAGATCGAACCCGAACAGGATCAATAGTAATATCTTTATTTAAAATACGTTCACCGGTTTTTTCATCAACAATATCCATCCCTTTTTTAATATCCGGGATCAGCTCAACGGGAATATCGTATTCCGTCAATTTATCTTTGTTTATCTTACGGTCGCGTTGTTTTTCCTTAAATAAAAAGCCGAGGCAATCAATTCTGTGTTTAAGCACTATGGTGTCAACGGTAATATCTTCATTTTCATAAATTCTTTTTCCCTCCTTAGGGTCCAGAACATGAAAATTTAATTCGTAACACAATATAGTATGTCCAACCTCCAGTTGCAACATTAAAATATTGAGCAATTCAGCAGGCGCAAAAATGTCGAGGGGTCGTGGTCGTTTCAATAAATGATAGGTGGATATCATTCCTATCAACCCGAAATAATGATCACCGTGTAAATGAGATATAAAAATCTGGTTAATCTTCATCCAACGAACACCCACCTCATTGAAACGCATTTGGGTTCCCTCCCCGCAATCAATAAGATACAATCGGTCGTTGATCGAAAGCACCTGAGCACTCGGATGCCGGCCATGTGAAGGCACAGCTGAATTACTTCCGATAACTGTAACACTAAAGGACATGTATTATTCCTTGTCTATTTCCCGTTCAATTTCCTCCATCAGAATAAAGTCTGTTGCTTCACTTTCGGTAGGAACAACATTCAAAATGGTATCAAGTTGTGAGATCTTGATCAATTTCAGAGTAGATTCACTGCACCCTATAAGTACAAAGGTGCCTTTACTCTCCTTACATAACCTATGACCTATCAAAAGGGCACTTAGTCCGGAAGAATCGATAAAACTAACTTCACTGAGGTCGCAGATCAGATTTCTGTAGCCTTCCTGGTTCAAAATAACCAGTTCGCTCTTCAAATCTGCCGATATAATGGAGTCCAATTTGGGCTGATTCAGCTTAAAAATGCAATATCTTTCTTTTTTGTCTACTGTAAACTTCATAATTCTCTGTTAAGTGTAAAAATATATTTGTATCCGCGAAGGTAACTAATTAAAATTTTTTCCAAATTTGTTTGTCTTTTGAGAAACGAAGAAAAGTTGGAATTATATTTTAATTGAAACGTTTACAATAATACGACAATTAAATGAATAATTAAGGGCAACTTTCCTTGTAATAATGTCAGGATTGTAGGGTTGGTTTAATTATTGAAAAGAAAAGTACTATGGACGCAAAATTTTCTCCTAAAGTTAAAGAAGTTATTTCTTACAGCCGCGAAGAAGCCCTAAGGCTGGGCCACGATCATATCGGTACAGAACACCTGTTACTCGGTTTGATCAGAGATGGTGATGGGTTAGCCATAAAGGTTCTTTTGAGCCTGGAAGTGGATATTGCAGTGCTGCGCAAGACCGTGGAGGATGCAATTAAGGACAAAACGGTGCGTATGCCGTTTAATTCAGGGTCTTTACCGCTCACCAAACAGGCAGAAAAAGTGCTGAAAATCACTGTTCTGGAAGCTAAGGTTCTCAAAAGTGAAACAATAGGTACAGAACACCTCATGTTATCCATTCTAAAAAACAAAGACAATATCGCTACACAGATATTAGGACAATTTGACGTGGATTACGATGTTTTCCGCCAAGAACTTGATTATGTGCGCCAGGATCTGCAAGGCCAAAAAGATACTCCTCCAACTAATCAACAGGAAGACGATGGTTTTGAAGAGGAAGAAAAAGGAGAACGCGGATTTAACGTGCCGCGCAAACCGGGAGCGGCAAAATCTAAAACTCCTGTTCTGGATAATTTTGGAAGAGATGTTACCCGTGCAGCGGAAGATGGTCGTCTTGACCCAATTGTTGGCCGTCAGGAAGAAATTGAACGCGTATCGCAAATACTTTCCCGCAGAAAAAAGAATAATCCTATTCTTATTGGTGAACCGGGAGTGGGTAAAACTGCTATTGTGGAAGGATTGGCATTGAGAATCATTCAGCGCAAAGTTTCCAGAGTTTTATTCGATAAACGCATTATCATGCTCGACCTTGCCGCTTTAGTTGCAGGAACAAAATACCGCGGACAGTTTGAAGAGCGTATGAAGGCCATCATGAATGAGCTGGAAAAAAATCGCGATGTAATCTTATTTATTGATGAAATACATACTATTGTAGGGGCAGGTGGAGCAACAGGATCACTTGATGCTTCCAATATATTTAAACCGGCGCTTGCCCGTGGAGAATTACAATGTATTGGTGCTTCCACTTTGGATGAGTATCGTCAATATATAGAAAAAGATGGCGCACTCGACAGAAGATTTCAAAAGGTACTGATTGATCCACCTAGTCCGGAAGAAACAATAGAAATTTTGGGGAATATCAAATCGAAATACGAAGAGTTTCACAATGTTGTGTATTCTGATGAAGCAATAAACGCATGTGTTTCCTTAAGTACAAGATATATTACAGATCGTTTTTTACCGGATAAAGCAATTGATGTTCTGGATGAAGTTGGTGCTCGCGTGCATTTAAAAAATATTCACGTTCCGGAAGATATTGTTAGTCTGGAAGCACAAATTGAAGCCATTAAAGAAGAAAAAAATAAAGTGGTAAAAAGTCAGCGTTATGAGGAAGCAGCAAAATTGCGCGATACCGAAAAACGTTTGCTCGAAGATTTGGAAAAAGCAAAACACAGTTGGGAGGAATTAGTTAAATCGGAACGTTATCCTGTTACCGAAGATGATATTGCAGAGGTAGTTGCAATGATGACCGGAATACCAACCAAACGTATTGCACAAAGCGAAGGCACCAAATTAGTTGGAATGGCCGACGAAATGCGCAAAGGTGTTATCGGACAGGATGAAGCAATTTCAAAAATCACGAAGGCAATTCAACGCAACAGAGTAGGATTAAAAGATCCTAAAAAACCAATTGGTTCTTTTATTTTCTTAGGACCAACAGGAGTTGGTAAAACTGAATTAGCAAAAGTATTGAGCGAATATTTATTCGATGCAAAAGATTCTTTGGTGAGAATTGATATGAGCGAGTACATGGAAAAATTCAGCGTGAGTCGCTTAATAGGTGCGCCTCCGGGATATGTAGGTTATGAAGAGGGAGGACAATTAACCGAAAAAATTCGACGTAAACCATACTCGGTTATCTTGTTGGATGAAATAGAAAAAGCACATCCTGATATTTTTAATATTTTATTACAGGTATTGGATGATGGAATTTTAACGGATGGTTTAGGACGTAAGGTGGATTTTAAAAATACACTTATCATCATGACTTCCAATATCGGAGCACGTCAGTTAAAAGATTTTGGTGCGGGAGTTGGATTTAATACCTCTACACGGCAGGTGAATGCAGAAGAGAATACCAAAAGCGTAATCGAAACATCATTAAAAAGAACATTCTCCCCCGAATTTTTAAATCGTATTGATGATGTGGTGATATTTAATGCATTGAGTAAAGACGATATATTTAAAATTATTGATATTACTTTACGCGATGTAAAATCCAGACTGGAATTATTAAATTATAAATTACAACTGGATGATAGTGCAAAAGAATTTTTAAGCGAAAAAGGATACGATCCGCAATTCGGAGCAAGGCCTTTGCACCGCGCTATTCAGAAATATCTTGAAGATCCTTTGGCAGAAACAATTCTTTCAGGAAAAGTAAAAGCCGGCGATACTTTATTGGTGGAATTTGATAAGGTAAAAAATGAACTGGTAATAAATCCTGAAAAAGAGAAGAAGAAAAAAGCGTCAAAAGAAGAAAAAGCGGATGAAAAAGCGTAAGCAAATTAGTTAAAATAAAAAATCCTGCAATTAATTATTGCAGGATTTTTTTTAAAAAACAAGAATAAATTTCTTCTTATTCATATAGTTTTATAAGCTGCTCGATTCGTCTCTGCTCCCCATCATTCCCATAATCTCCTCACTAACACCAACAGAACTAAACCCACCATCGTGATATAAATTCTGCATGGTGATCATTCTGCTCAAGTCGCTGAAGAGAAAAATACAATAATCGGCGCATGCCTCGGCTGTCGCATTTCCAAGAGGTGATAATTTATTGGCATAATTATAAAAGGCATCAAATCCCTTCACTCCGCTGCCCGCAGTGGTCCAGGTTGGTGATTGAGAAACCGTATTAACCCGAACCTTTCGATATTTTCCGTAATGATATCCGAAGCTTCTGGCAATACTTTCTAAAGTAGCCTTCGCTTCTGCCATATCGCTGTAACTTGGGAATGTGCGCTGTGCTGCAATATAAGTCAATCCCAAAACGCTTCCCCATTCGCTGATGGCATCTTTTTTATATGCTGATTGCAGCACCTTATGAAAACTAACCGCAGATACATCGAGCGTTTTCATTAAAAATTCGTAACTCAGATCAGTATATGCACGGTTTTTTCGAACATTTGGGCTCATACCGATAGAATGCAGAATAAAATCAATTTTCCCACCTAAAACCTCACTGGAGCGATCTATTAATTTTTCGAGATCCTCCACTAATGTAGCATCAGCAGGAATGATCTCCGCATTGCATTTTTCAGCTAATTGTTGAATGGCACCCATGCGCATTGCGATAGGAGCATTGGTAAGAGTGAAAATCGCACCTTCCTCATGACATTTTTCGGCAACTTTCCACGCAATGGAACTTTCATCTAAGGCTCCGAATATAATTCCCCTCTTTCCTTTCAGAAGATCATGACCCATAAGTAGTGATTTATGTGAATTTATGAGCCGCTAAAATACAAAGAATTGCCGCTTTATTCCGTCACTTTAGTGCGGTTTTTCTTTTTCTTAGCTTTCGCATAGGCAACTTTCCGGTATTTGTCAGAGAGCATCACAAAGGTGGCCTCAGTCTCCGCTTTAGTAGAAGGCGTATCTGAAATACTGTAATTCCCTTTTTGTGAGATATCAGTTAGTTTCCCTTTTTTGAATATGTATCTGCCCGTATAGTGCGCTTTTATAGAGTCCGGGTTGATTTTCGGAACAGCGGTGGAAGCATACATTTTTTGCGTTTCAATGATAAGACTCAGGGTGTCGTTCCAATAAAAATATTCACGGGTAACATCACCAAAATTAAATCCGAACCAGGTCTTTATCTTATAAACAGTGTCATTCTTGAAATAAGCCGTTAGCGTAGCTCCTTGTTCCGGCATAGCGGCAACAAAAGAAGTATCATTAATAAAAACAAAATAGTGATTCTTATTTTTTTTTGAACTGTTCTGTGCAAAAAGGGTTAAACCTAAAGTGCACAATAAAGAGAATATCAGTAATTTTTTCATGTATTGTATAAAATTGTAAAGTTAAACTTTTAACAGGAATACAGTGTTAATTTTGCACTATGGCCAACTCGAAAAATATATACCCGGCGCAAAGGCATATTATTAAAAATCCTAGTGTAATCATCGTCAATTTTCTTTTGGCGGGTATAGTGGTCTTATTTCTTGCCTTATCTTATGGTTATATTTTTGCAATGGGCTCAAATTGGATCGAATTTAAATTGCCTAAGGTATTTTGGTTAAGCACAGCCGCAATTTTATGTGTGAGTCTGTTTCTGCATCGTGCATTAAAAATGTTTGATCTCGATAAACCAAAAAAATTAACACGATCAATCATGGTGGCATTGTTTTTTTCTGTTCTGTTTGTTTTTTTTCAGATATCGGGTTGGTCAGCATTATTGTCGAAAGGGCTTGATCTGCAAAGTTCTCCATCTGTTTCATACTTATATATATTAACCGGATTACACGTGGCACATGTGGCTGTGGGGATTATTTTTCTAATTGTTTCCATATTCCGATCTCATAAGAACACAACAGACAATGTGAAGGCACTATTATATTTCTCAGACCCAATAAAACGATCCCGTTTAAAATTATTAAATACATATTGGCACACAATTGATTTTTTATGGGTATATCTTTTTTTAGCATTTTTATTTCATCACACATAAAAAATCCCCCCTGATTTCTCAGAGAGGATTTCTTTCACTCCTTAACCAACTTAATTATTCAGTTTTATTTTTTTCGTGTTTTCTTTGCAATTTAGATTTTGCTTCTTCTTTGCTGCCGGCTTTGGCTTTTATCTCCGCTCTGTGAGATTTCACTTTATCTTTTTGTGAAACATCGCCGCTGGATTGATGTTGTTCCTGAATATAATCCTTAGCTTCTTCCTTATTATCAGCATTTGCTTTGATCTCCTCTTTATGTTTCATCGCCTTAGCCTTTTTAGTCGGCGAAGCTTTGAATTTACCCTGAGCAGCAGCCTTGCTCTGAGCTCCTTTGTGTAAGGTAGTTGTTTTGCCTCCCGGAGTTTTTGTTTTTACTGCCTCATCAGTGGTTCCTGCAGCAGGTGCTTGTGCGTATATGTTGCCCGCAACTACAAAGAGGGCTAGTGAAAGGGTGAACATTAATTTTTTCATAATAGTTATTTTTTTAGTTAAATTTTGAATACGGAACAATTTACGAAAACCATGCCAAGCTA
>CAZXBG010000025.1:13945-33061 GCA_964638865.1 uncultured Chitinophagales bacterium
CTGCTCAGCAAAGATGAAATGTTGAATATGATAACCCAGGTGAAATCAAGCCCTGAAGTTAAAGAGATAAACGAAATTTTTAAAAGGCAAAACGATATTTTAAAACGCGAAGACAATAATTTTTCAAAGATCGTTTACGAATTAAGCGACTTCCAAATTAATGCAGGGAAAATGGAAAATGATACCTCCATTCAGGTTAATTTAGTGCAGTTAAAAAGTAATGATAAACGAAATGTTACCATCGATTCAGCTTGGTTTCTCACTCCTGTTCAATTGTTAAATCAGCAATCACAATTGTGTATCAGAATAAAAAATTACGGCGAAGAAGAAATTAATAACGCTCCTGTAACATTAAAATTAAATGGTGAAATTAAATCCCTTACTGATGTATCTATTCCTGTAAATGGTGAGATCACCGACACACTTGTTTTTACCGTTAGCGACGATGTTTGGTATTCCGGTGAGCTGAGTATTAAAGATTATCCGGTAACCTTCGACGATATTTTGTATTTCACTTTTAAACCCGTCAGTAAAATTCCTGTTTTAAGCATAAATGGTAAAGAACAAAATTCATTTATACAATCATTATATGGAAATAACCCTTTATTTCTGTTGAATAATAATTTAGTTAATCAAATTGGTTTTAGTATGTTAGATCAATACGATCTCATTATTTTAAACGAAGTGAAAACAATTTCCGGGGGATTGGAACAGGCATTGTTGGAACAACTGGAGAGAGGTTGCAACATTTTGGTTTTGCCTGCTTTAGATATGGATGTAACTACGTTCAACGGATTTCTGCAAAAAAATAATGCCGCAACCTATGGATCACTTATTACAAGTAAAAGAAATGTAACGGAAATAGATACACGTAATACACTATTTGATGATGTATTCGAAAAAATCCCGAATAATCTTGCCCTTCCCTATGCCGATCAAAGTTTTGGTATTGAATCATTTACCCGCACAAGTTCTGATCCAATATTATTATTTGCCGATAAAAAACCAATGATAACAGTTTGCCCGGTAAATAAAGGTGCAATATTTTTAAGTGCAGTGCCCTTCAATAGGGAAGTAACCGATCTTCCTGTGCAGGGTGGGTTATTTGTTCCGATGATGTATAAAATTGCATTAAATACACAAAAAGGTGCTGAATTGTTTTCTACAATTGGTGAGTCAAAATGGATTGACCTTAAGGGAATAGTGTTGGCAGGTGATCAAACCCTAAAGGTAAAAAGTGCTGCGAATGAATTCATCCCGGAGATCAGAAATGTTGGAAATTCCACTGCCATCAATCTTAGCGCCTATACAAATGAAGCTGGAATATATAATGTAATTCCCGGCGGCACAACTCAAACCGAGCAATTGCTCGCGCTAAACTACGATCGCAGCGAATCGGATCTGCGTTTTTATTCAAAGGATGTTTTGAAGGAAATGTATGATGCTCCCAATTTCAATATAATGGATGATATTGACCGTAATTTCACCAATGTGGTGGCTCAAATAAACGAAGGAACACCCTTGTGGAAATTTTGTATTATATTTGTCCTCATATTCCTAGCAGCAGAAATAGCTTTAATACGTTTGCTGCCGTAGTAAAAAAAAACTATGCACTTCATAATTCAGGGAGTAAAAATCATCGACCCAACCTCACCTTTTAATAAGTTAGTTAAAGATATTCGTATTGAACAAGGCCTGATTTCAGAGATTGGTGATGGATTATTCGCCTCCGGAAATCAAAAGGTCTATAATTTCAGTGGAAAATGTATTTCACCGGGGTGGATTGATATGCTCACAGCATTTGGTGATCCTGGCCATGAATACAAGGAAACGATACAAACTGGAATTCAGGCTGCACTTGCAGGAGGATTTACTTCTGTTTGTTTAATGCCAAATACAGAGCCGGCCTTACATTCTAAATCAGAAATTGAATACGTAATCAATAAAGCATCTTCAGAGCTTGCAAATATTTATCCCTATGGTGCAATTACAAAAAATAGGGAGGGAAAGGAATTAACGGAGATTTACGATATGCATCACGCAGGAGCAATTGCTTTTACCGATGCAGATTATGCAATTCGCGACGCCGGAATTCTTTTGCGCAGTTTATTATATGTAAAACCTTTTAATGGTGTTATCATTAATATACCAAGTGATCATAAAATTGTAGGAAATGCAAATGTGAATGAGGGGAATATGAGTGTTCAATTGGGGATGTACGGAATTCCTGAAGTATTGGAAGAACTCATGGTGATCCGCGATATTAAATTGGCGGAATACACAAATTCAAAAATTCACATTGGAATAATATCTTCCGCAACTTCATTACCTCATATTCGCGAAGCAAAAAATAAAGGAATACAGGTAACTGCAGGTGTGAGTGCCTATCAATTATACTTTGATGAAAATGAATTGCATGATTATAATACGCATTACAAAGTAAATCCTCCTCTCCGAACAAAACATGATATAGAACTTTTAAAACAAGCTGTTGCAGATGGAACAATTGATGTAATATGCAGTTTCCATTTACCGCACGAAAATGATGTAAAAGATGTGGAATTTGAATATGCAGCTTTTGGTATGGGAAGTTTAGAAGCATGTTTTGGAGCAGCTTGTCTGATGATGGAAAACAAAATTTCAACGGAGGAGCTGATCAATAAAATTGCAATCAATCCGAGAAATATTTTAAGTTTGGAAATCCCTTCGATAAACGAAAAAAATAAAGCAGAACTTACCATTTTTGATGAAAATTTAGAATGGATTTTCGAAAAAACAGATATCAGATCTCGTTCATTAAATTCCGGATTTATCGGAAGACCCATGAAAGGAAAAGCACTTGCCGTTATCAATAAAAATAAAATCAATATATTATAATATGGAAGTGCAGTCCATGGATGATCAGGTTGTTAGGAAATCGCGCAAACCAATTATTGTGCGCAATGCAATTTTATTTGTAATGTTGTTGATCGCAATAATGTTGGGAGCACATTTCGCCGGAGATGTTATACCAATTTCAACAACCCAAATTGCATTAATAGAGTATGTTTTATTGCTGTTTGCAGTTTTATTTACCCAATTGGAAGTTCGCGCAAAAATTTTTGACGGTTTAATGCCGTTTAATCGCGCATTCAGCACTGGTGTAATATTTGTATTAATTGTGATGGCTACTTTTTCAGTTTTCACATTGATATTTTATTTGTTCATTGCACCGGAAATCCTAAGTGAAATGATCACAATTGCCGAAAACTCCTTAAAAAGTCAGGGATACACAGGGGAAGATTTGGAAGATAGAATGACCTTTACAAGAAGAATATTCACACCTTTTGGTATGTTTCTTATTTCATTGATAGGTTATTTATTTTTTGGTTTGATCATGTCATTGATAGCTTCTATCTTCACACAACGCACCAACTAAATGCAGATATCCGTAATAATACCATTATTAAATGAAGAAGAAAGCCTTCCGGAATTAACGGCCTGGATTGAAAGGGTGATGCAGGAGTTTAATTATTCGTATGAAGTGATCTTTATTGATGATGGGAGCAGAGATAATTCCTGGAATGTTATCACTGCATTACAGGAAAAAAATGCCAATATCAAGGGTATTAAATTTCGCAGAAATTATGGAAAATCAGCTGCATTAAATGAGGGATTTGCACTTGCAGAAGGCGATGTTGTTATAACTATGGATGCTGATATGCAAGACAGTCCGGACGAAATTCCCGGTTTATATAAAATGATAGCGGAAGAAAAATACGATCTCGTGAGTGGATGGAAAAAAAGAAGACATGATCCTGTTTCAAAAACTATTCCCTCCAAATTTTTTAATTGGACCACTGCGCAAATAACCGGAATTAAATTGCATGATTTTAATTGTGGATTAAAGGCTTATAAAAAGGAGCTGGTAAAAAGCATAGAAGTTTACGGGGAAATGCATCGTTATATCCCACAGATTGCAAAAACAGCCGGATTCTATAAAATAGGGGAGAAGATAGTAGAACACAGAGCAAGAAAATACGGAACTTCAAAATTTGGTTGGGAAAGATTTATGAAAGGGTTTTTAGATCTCACCTCTATTATGTTTGTTTCTAAATTTGGTAAAAAACCAATGCATTTATTTGGCACTATGGGATTTTTATCTTTTTTGGTGGGAGGTTTCATAACCATTTGGTTGATTATTGATAAGATCATGAAAATGAATTCTGGTGAAAAATTCAGGCAAGTAACCGATCAACCATTATTTTATATTGCATTGATCGCAATAATTGTTGGAGTACAACTATTTGTTGCCGGATTTTTAGGAGAGCTCATTTCACGTAATTCACCAAACAGAAACGATTATCAGGTGGATAAAAGAGTGGGTATAAAATGAAAATTGTTCTGCTCGGAACAGCCTGGCCTTATCGCGGTGGTCTGGCATCTTTTAATGAACGATTAATACAGGAATTTTCTGTTCAGGGACATGAAACGCAGATCATCACTTTCACTTTACAATATCCTTCCATTCTATTTCCCGGCAAAACACAATACTCAGAATCTCCCGCACCGGTTGATATTAATATCAGAAGAAAAGTAAATTCAGTTAATCCTTTTAACTGGCGTATGGTAGGAAAAGAAATTAAAGAAATTGCCCCCGATATTCTTATCATTAAATACTGGATGCCTTTTATGGCACCTTGTTTTGGAACTATTGCAAGTATAGCTAAAACAAATAAAAAAACGAAGGTCATATGTATTGCAGATAATATTATTCCGCACGAGCAAAAATTTTACGACCGTTCATTCACACGATTTTTTATTAAGAATGTAGATGCCTTTGTAGTGATGAGCGATAGCGTATTAAAGGATCTTGCACAATTTAACAGGAGTAAATTGAGAGCAAAAAATCCACATCCGCTTTTTGATAATTTTGGGGAAAGGGTTTCTAAAGAAGTTGCTTGCTCAAAATTAAAACTTGATGCATCAAAAAAGTACATTTTATTTTTTGGGTTTATTCGTGCTTATAAAGGTCTTGATCTGTTATTAAAAGCATTTGCCAATCAACGTTTAAAGGAACTCGGAATTGAATTGATTATTGCAGGCGAATACTATGAGGATGAAAAACCTTACACGCAATTAATGCGTGATCTTCAGATAACAGATCGTGTTCATTCATTTCCTAAATTTATCGCTGATGAAGAAGTGAAAAATTATTTTTGTACGGCAGATATAGTAGTGCAACCTTATAAACATGCTACTCAAAGCGGTGTAACGCAAATTGCTTATCATTTTGAAGTGCCAATGATAGTTACAAATGTTGGCGGATTAAGTGAGTTAGTAGCTGATCAACAAGTAGGATATGTGGTCGACGTGGATGTAAATAAAATTGCGGATGCTATTTTTGATTTTTTTTCTGCTGATAAAAAGGAGTTTTTCCTCTCAAATTTGCGCGAAGAAAAAAAACGTTTTGGCTGGGACAGAATGGTTAAAACTATTATTGATGTTGCTAAGTGACATTTTATGTGCGAATTACTTTTCGCATCAGGTAATACAAGGGCAATCCTCCAATGAAAATTAAAAATCCATAAAGTGCAGTTGTGCTGTCGTCAATTATTGTATTATAAGTTACAAATAAAAGTGTTACTATAAAAAGTAACGGAACAATTGGATACAATTTCATTTTAAAATCGCGGTAATCACTATTCGACTTCCTGCGTAAAATAAAAATGGCAGCAGCAGCACTTGCAAGACTTATGCTATCAATAAATAAAACATAGTTTACAATATTCTCAAAACTTCCGAGTAAAAATACCGAGGTTATCATTATACTAATAAAAAATGTCAACCCGAATTCCTGTACTTGCGTTTTTGTATTCACTTTTTTAAATAATGGGGGAAGAATTTTATCCTCCGCCATTGCATAATAAACTCTGGGATTGCTCATAACGGAAGTGTTCAAAAATCCAAGAACAGAGGTGAACAATACAATAGAAATTATGGTGCCCCCAATAGGACCAAGAAAAGCCTGTGCAAGGTCTTTTGCTATTAAGGGCGAATTTTGCATTTGCTCGAATCCCAAAACTTTAACATAAGCAAAATTGAGGCAGAGATATAAAAAAATAACAATACCAATCCCTGTAAATATTGCTCGCGGAATAGTGCGTTTTGCATTTTCAACATCTGCCCCAAAATTTACTGTTTGCTGGTATCCACCGTAAGTAAAAAATATGGAAATAAGACTAATACCAAACGCCTGAATATAATTTATTTCACCTATTGTATTTTGCACTGTTGATTCTTCAGCGTGTTTTCCGAAAATGGCAAAACAAAACACAAGAATCATAACGATCTTCAGCACGCTCAAAATATTTTGAGTTCTTGCACCCATTTTTATTCCTGCAAAATTTATAGCAAATAACAACGTGATTATACTTACTGCTATGATTTTAATTATTGTATCCGGATTTGCTGCTGTGGGAAATAATACTGGAGTAATATATTCTGCACCAATTATTGCAACACCTGCGCTGCTTCCGGCATTAATAATCACCTGACTCCAATTCAACATAAATGCGAACGCCGGATGATAGGCGTAGGAAAATATTTTGTAATATCCTCCCGCAGCAGGTAAACGTGCTCCAATTTCAGCAAAGGTAAGTGCACCGCAAATGGAAATAATTCCTCCAAATATCCAGACAGCAAAAAATATAATTTCATTCCCCGATTTCTCCGCAACTAATGCCGGTGTCCTAAATATCCCAACACCAATAACCAAACTCACCACTATCATGGTAAGGTCGAATTGTTTGAGTTTAGGTTGAATGGACATGGGAGTAAATGTAGGAAGAAAAGTTAAAAATGAGTAATGAGTAATGAGTTATGAGTGGATTACTGCATGGATTGAAGAATATGTTTTTTGTAGGAAAATTAAAGTAATAAATAGGAGTACATGACTCAATTACAAAAATCGCATTGCCCATTAATTTATAAATAATGAGTGATGAGTGATGAGATGAACGATCAGTTCAATTTCAAGTACACATTCTCAATTCTCAATTATTTTTGGCTGTTTAATTCTCAATTCCCCTTCACATATTTCGAATGATCTCATCTCCAAACTCACTGCATTTCAGCAATGTAGCACCATCCATTAAACGATGAAAATCATAGGTTACGCGTTTATTTGTTATGGCTTGTTCCATACCTTTTAAAATAAGATCATTTGCTTCTTGCCATCCCATATATTCTAACATCATACATCCACTTAAAATTACAGAGCCTGGATTTACTTTATCCTGATCTGCATATTTTGGCGCGGTGCCATGTGTTGCTTCAAAAATTGCGTGTCCGGTAATATAATTAATATTTGCACCCGGAGCAATTCCAATTCCTCCAACCTGAGCGGCAAGAGCATCGCTTAAATAATCACCATTTAAATTTAATGTTGCAATTACATCAAAATCTTCCGGTCTTGTTAAAACTTGTTGCAAAGTAATATCGGCAATAGCATCTTTAATAATAATTCCTGCACCCGGTTTTCCTTCCGGAATAATATGCCATGGTCCACCATCCAATGGAACAGCGCCAAACATTTCTCTGGCCACCTGATAACCCCAATCGCGAAATGCACCTTCGGTGTATTTCATGATATTGCCTTTGTGTACTATAGTAACCGTTTTCTGTTTGAATTTTATTGCATAATCAATTGCTGAATAAATCAAACGTTCACTTCCTAAAAAACTCACAGGTTTAATTCCAACACCCACCATTGTTTCCACATCTCTGTGAGGTGCTCCTACGCTTTCCAACTGCTTTTGCCAATCTTCTGATTTTTCTTTATTGCCAAAACGTATTTTTTCAAATTCTTTAGGCGCATTTTCCTCTAACCAAACTAAAAATTTAGAAGCCAGATCTCCATTTGCCTGCCAGTCGATACCGGTATAAATATCTTCCGTATTTTCTCTGAAAATTACCATACTTACTAATTCAGGATGTTTTACGGGTGAGGGAACACCGGTAAAATATCTTACCGGGCGCAAACAAACATATAGATCGAGAATTTGGCGAAGCGCTACGTTTAATGAACGCATTCCTCCTCCTACCGGAGTGGTAAGCGGACCTTTAATTCCAACTAAAAACTCTCTGAAAGCCTCAAGTGTTGCATCAGGAAGCCAATTTTGGGTTTGGTTAAAAGCTTTTTCACCTGCAAGAACTTCCATCCATTCTATTTTGCGTTTTCCACCATAAGCTTTTTCCACTGCAGCATCAAATACTCGTACTGATGCATTCCAGATATCAGGACCTGTTCCATCTCCCACAATAAAAGGTATAACCGGATTGTCCGGTACTGTTAATATTCCGTTCTGAATTGTAATTTTTTGACCTGCCATTCTGATTTTATTTTTTATAGTCCGCCTTTGTTGGCTTACAGGCTGCAAAGGTAATTAATCCAATTGCAGATTGCGGAACAACAATAATATTTTTTTGTAATGTTACACGATGAATACAAAACCACAACTTAATCGGGCACTTGGGCTGTCTACTGCTATTCTTTTAGTAATAAGCTCTATGATAGGTTCTGGAGTATTTAAAAAGATAGCTCCTATGAGTGCTACCCTAATGGACAATAATTTAATACTACTAGCATGGGTGCTGGCCGGTGTGGTATCAATGTTTGGTGTTTTCAGTTATTCGGGATTGGCATCCTTAACCGAAGAAGGTGGCGGACAATTTGAATATTTCAGAATAATTTATGGAAAGTTTTTTGCTTTTTTATTCGGATGGACCTGTTTTTTTGTAATTCAATCTGCTTCCATATCCTCCATCGCTTTTGTTTTTTCAGAATCTGTAAATAATTTATTTAATTTCAAAAATCCAACAGAGGGATGGAAAGAAGTATCTATTTTCAATTATATATTTCCATTTCAAAATTCAGGCGTAAAAATATTTGCAATATTGGCAATAGTAATTTTAACCATCATAAATTATTTTGGTGTAAAAAAAGGAGGATTGCTAAACGATATATTTTCCTATACTAAAATTGGAGGAATATTATTTCTCATAGTGGTCGGTTTTTTGTTGGGAGGTGATGCAGGTGCCGATGATGCAGCAACAAATCCAATTATCAAACCAGAAGATTTTAATCTTATTTCCGCAATGTTCACAGCAATGCTTATGGCTTTTTGGGCATATGATGGATGGATAAATCTTGCGTATATTGGCGGTGAGGTGAAAAACCCTAAAAAAAATATTCCTATTGCAATTATTGGTGGAACTGCCATTGTTATGATCATTTATGTGGTAGTAAATTATGTATATATGCGTGTTATGCCGATAAATAATTTTATTGAAATTAATAACGCCGGAAATCAGATCGCTGCTGCTGAAGTTGCTAGAGAAATTTTACCGGGAATAGGATTTACTATTATTTCCATTTTGATCATGATATGTACATTTGGTGCTACCAATGCAAGTTTAATGAGCTCACCAAGAATTTATCACAGAATGGCAACGCAAAAATTATTTTTTAAAAGTTTCGGAAAAGTACATCCTAAATATCACACTCCGCATATCTCACTTTTTTTTCAAATGGTATGGTGTAGTGTTTTGGTTATTTCAGGAACCTTCGACCAACTTACCGACATGCTTATTTTCGCATCTTTTATTTTTTATGGCGCCGGTGCATTGGGTTTGATCATTATGAAGAGGAAAGGTAAGATCACAGCTAAAGTGTTTGGTTATCCTTATGTTCCGGCCATTTTTGTTTTGTTTTGTATTTGTCTCACAATAAATAATGTGATAACAGCTCCTGAACTAAGTTTAACCGGTTTAAGTTTTTTTCTGATAGGAATTCCGGTTTATTTTTATTTGAAAAAACAATATGCTAATAACAAGAATGAAACTACAGAGTAACTAAATTAAAAAAACCAACAGCAATTAAACTCTTGGTTTTTTTACATTTCGGAAAATGTTACCTTACCATTTCCCTAAAAAAAGAAAGGGGGCCAAAGTGGACACCCTTTTCTTAGATAATACTTCTCTTACAGCCATTATTAGAAGTATCAATCTGTCAGCACAACCAGAAACTTACTTGATTTCCAAAATTCATCCGGGTTATCAATTTTAAGTTCTTCAATTGTTTTTTCACCTTCTACCATTGTATAAGAAGAGGTAGAGTGCGTTGTTATAACTTTTGCACTTTTAGAGTTGATAGATAATTCTTTAAAGCTTCTGATATCAACTTTTGTAAAGGCACTTGCATCAAAATTGTTTACTAATTCTTTGTTAGTACCTATTCCTATAAATCCACCTTCTTTATCAACAACACCTAATTCTTTTAATTCTTTATAGGTTCCGGAAATATAGTAAGCAGTGTTCAGATCTTCAGTTTGTTTAGCAATTACATTTGACTGCTCAGTTGTTTGCACTTCTAATTGTTGTTTAGCAGTAGATACAGTTGTTAATTCTGTATTTAAAGAAACGATCTGATAATTTGCTTTTTCTAATTCACCTTTTAAGGCAAGCAAATCAGATTCTTTTGCAGTTAACTGCTCATTCAACATCGCGATCTGCTCATCTAATTGTTTAACTTTTAAATTGCTGTTTTTGTATTTTTTGTCAAGTTCAGCAACTAATTTTTTGTTTTTTTGGATCAACTCATTCAATGTCTGAATGCTGGCGATCATTTCATCTTTTTGTTGCTGTTTTGATCTACCTTCACTGTTTAAGTTGGAATTGATAATTCCTTCCGTTTTTTTGATTTCCATTAACGAGGAATCAATTTCGTTCATCATCCCCATATACTCTCCGATCTCATTTACTGCTGCATCCCAACCAGATTTATATTCTGCGCTTTGATTATTCAAATCGCTGTTTTGTTTTGTAAGATCATCAATTTTGCCTTGGTTACATGCGAATAAGAAAGGCATAAGTCCGAACACTAAAAGATACTTTTTCATAATTTTTTAATTTGATTTATCTAATGAAAATAATTTGCCAAGTATTACAAAAGGCCCAAAACCCTTTAGAATCAGGCATTTACCAAATAATTTATAAAAGTAGATATATATATATTGTGGAAATGCGCCTCACTTTGTGGAAAATATTAAGGTGTGTTTTCAATAACATACACACTATCTTTGATCCCAAGTGCAAAATTCTAATTTAGATCCTACCGAAGACAACCTTTCAAACTCCGAAAAAGAGATTGAGAAAGTGCTTCGTCCTCAAGGTTTTTTTGAATTTCAGGGTCAGGATAAATTGGTTGATAATCTAAAAGTATTTATAACTGCAGCTAAACAAAGAGGAGATGCTCTGGATCATGTTCTATTGCATGGACCACCGGGATTAGGAAAAACTACATTATCATATATAGTAGCAAATGAGTTGGGAGTGAATATGAAAATTACCTCCGGACCTGTTTTGGAAAAACCAGGTGATCTTGCCGGACTTTTAACAAGCCTGGAAGCGCGCGATGTATTGTTTATTGATGAGATACATCGCCTGAGTACTGTTATTGAGGAATATCTCTATCAGGCAATGGAGGATTTTAAGATCGATATAATGATTGAATCAGGCCCGAATGCACGTTCAATTCAAATAAAGCTGAACCCATTTACGCTCGTAGGAGCTACCACAAGGTCGGGTATGTTGAGCTCGCCATTGCGTTCGCGATTCGGAATCACATCGCGAATTGAATATTATAAAACAGATGTATTACAAGAAATAGTAAAACGATCTTCCGATATCCTCAATACCAAAATTACTTCTGATGGCGCCTACGAAATTGCTCGCAGAAGCCGCGGCACACCAAGAATAGCGAATAATTTATTGCGAAGAATAAGAGATTTCGCCCAGGTAAAAGGTAAAGGTGTGATAGACATGGAAATTGCAAAATTTGGATTAAATGCCCTAAACGTTGATGAACATGGACTTGATGAGATGGATAACAGAATTCTGAGCGACATTATAGATAAATTTGGAGGTGGTCCTGTTGGATTAACAACTATCGCAACCGCAGTAGGGGAGGAACCCGGAACAATTGAGGAAGTGTATGAACCATTTTTAATTCAGGAAGGCTACCTCAAACGCACTCCCAGAGGCAGAGAGGCAACGGAAAAGGCGTATAAACATCTCAACAAAATACCACCGTCAGCAAATTATAAATTATTTGAATAAATGGGATAAAGCATCCTAAGCTGAAAAAAAAACGTCTATAATTAAACAAATTGTTGGAAATTTTATTAATATCTTTGCATAACAAATTAACCCATTGAAACATAAACCATCAAAATCAAACTGTCTAAAATGAAACTACAGAATTACTTATTGATCTCCCTAATTGGTTTTTTCGGAATAACTTCAAATCCGCTTTTAGCGCAAAGCAATTGCGATTTCCCGAATACAGGACTAGTTCCTTTTCTCGATTTGCAAACAGGATATTACCTTGGTCATCAAGCCGGATTATATCCCGGAGGTTCAAATGAACTTACAGGTCCTCACTTAAAAAGTGGTAAATCTATCGCAAAAGGTATAAAACCTTTAGATGGAGATGGCAATGTAAATTTCGGAGATGGAGTAGTCTTGGTTGCAGGATTCGGTCCTTCAGTTCCCGGACACATTTACAACAAATTTGTGGAACATGTTCGCACTCCTTCCGATAATTATGATCTAAATCCATGTATGGATGCATTGAATTTATGTGTTGGAGGAAAAGATCTTGGATATGCAACAACTGACTCTACCACAGATGATTATTGGGAAAGTCTGGTGCAAAAAGTATATGATGTAGGTTATACTCCTGAGCAGGTTCAGATTGGTTGGATGTATTTTAATTCCAAAGGATTAACAGAACCTCCTTTGTTTCCTGATAAAGCATTAGAAACCAAAGCACTTGATATCATTTTCATCAATAAAGCAAAAGAACACTTTCCTAATATAAAAATTATGTATTTGAGTTCTCGTCACTTTGGTGGATATGCGGATACCACCATCGTGGAATATTATTCACTTGCAGAGCCAACATCTTATCAAAACAGTTGGACAGTAAAATGGTTAGTGGAAGATCAGATCAATAATGCAAACCCAATGCTGCAATATAAAGGTGCAAATCCTAAGGCACCCTACATTTTATGGGGTCCAAATTTCTGGTGCGATGGTGAATTGAGACGCAACTACGACGATAAAAAATATGTTTGTGAATTATCCTATTCTCTAGATGATGGTTATCACCTGAGTGATCAGCAGGATTCAAAAGATGCTTTGGATATTCTTGATGTAATGTATTATGGTGCTGTTGGTAAACAATTTGCAAAAAACAGTGCTGTCTGGGAAAATTGTATTCCTTGGTTAGATACACTGGCCGGTGGTTTGAGGGAAAAACCTGAGGTTGCAACTTTGGATAATTTAACAATTTCACCCAATCCCGGTTATGATGAATTTTATATCGCCCTTCCAAATGAAAATTATCCTGCAGAAGTAACTATCTTGAACGAATTAGGGCAAATTGTAGATAAATTTTATCACGAAGAAAATTTTTCAACCGCCATACTTTTAGATATGAGTGGAAAACCAAATGGTATTTATTTTGCAAAAGTGATGATGAATAATAAAATATCAACCCTGCGATTTATTAAACAAGGGTGAAATAAATAAATTAAAAAAGGGCGACAAATTTTTTTGTCGCCCTTTTTTAATTTTATAATCCATGAATTACTGAAATTTGTAATATAAGTTTAATTAAATCACCTATTTGGTATCAGGTATCGGGTATCAGGCATTGACACTTCTAAACCGAATGTTTTTTCTCCTGACTATTGACTCTTCACTCATCATTGCGCCCGTTCAAATTATTAAATTGACAATTGAAAATTACCAAATTTTTATTGCGTCTGTTAAAATTGTTAAATTGACAATCGACAATCCTTTTTGATTTACAACTTTGAGTTAAAAATAATAAACCCCTCTCAAAGTCAATAATCGATTTACCAACCCAACCACAGTTGGATTTGGAGAAACACCAACTGCTGTAATAGAACCCTGATATCTTGCATTAATGCCCCAATGTTTTTTTTCTCCGAGTAAAAATGTACCCCCAACTATATAACTGATCTCGTCATTATAAAAAGCTTCGGAGTTGTCATTCAGAATGCCATTTATTTCTTCCTTTACCGAAAAAAGCCTTCCATAAGCAAGCCCGGCCTGAAATATTAAACGATTTTTATCATTGTAATTTGCCATTATTGGAACCTCTGCATAATTCATTGCAAGGTAATAAGTATTAAAATTGTTCGGATCCGGTTTTGTTCGGCTGCCTTTTTGTGAGAAAAGCACCTCCATACTCACATTCCAGTTTGGGGAAAAATTGATATGTACAATGGGCCCAGCATTGATTCCCAATTTATTGAAGCCGGCATAATTGTCTCCATCCACCTGTGAAAAATTAAATCCGGCAGAGATTCCTCCCTCAAAAACATGAAAGGTATTGTCATCTTTTTCTCCGGCATTAATCTGTGCCTTCATAGAAAAGGACGTCAATAAAATTGTAATTAATATATTTATCCTCATATTATGTGCATTACTTATCTTTTTATCCCAATAATAGCTGCTTACTTTTGACGTTATAATTTGCAAATAACGTAAAAATTCAT
This sequence comes from uncultured Chitinophagales bacterium, assembly GCA_964638865.1. Classification (GTDB taxonomy): domain Bacteria; phylum Bacteroidota; class Bacteroidia; order Chitinophagales; family BACL12; genus UBA7236. The sequence goes on from CAZXBG010000025.1 coordinate 28,576, forward strand.
GTTTAAATATACAATACATACTTTGAAGAAGGTGGAGGACCTGTTAAAAGAGTCCGGATATATCGTTCGATACGAACGTGGAAATTTTACTGCGGGATATTGTATTTTAGAAAGCAGGAAGGTGATCGTGATCAACAGATATTACGAAACAGAAGCCAGAATCAACAATCTGCTTGAAATTATTGGCAAGATAGGCGTTGATGAAAACGAACTAAGCGAATCTTCTCGCGAATTTTATCACCAAATGGCATCACAAACACAAACAGTTAAAGTTTGATCATAACAATATTAGGTTCAGGCACTTCCGGTGGCGTCCCTATAATAGGTTGCCATTGTGAAGTGTGTTCAAGCCATGATCCCCGAGATAAAAGATTAAGATCCTCGGTTTTACTCCATATCAACAATAAAAATTATGTTTTTGATGCAGGTCCCGATTTTCGTCAGCAGATGTTACGCGAAAAAGTGAATGCTCTGCAAGCAATTATTTTCACACATCCACATCGCGATCATACCGCAGGGCTAGATGATGTAAGAGCCTATAACCATTTTCAGCAAAAGGCAATGGATATTTATGTTACGGCTGAAACGGAAAATTCGTTGCGCAAAGAATATCATTATGTTTTTGATGATAAATGGTACCCCGGATTACCAAAGATCAATTTTTGCCAGATCACAAATTCTCCGTTTAACATTGAAGATATAATTTTTACCCCGATAGAGGTTATGCATTATAAAATGCAAGTTTTCGGCTACAGGATCAATGATTTTACCTATATAACTGATGCTAATTTTATTTCGGAGGAGGAGAAAAATAAGGTTTTGGGTAGTAAGGTGCTGATTTTAAATGCCTTGCGAAAAGAAAAACACATTTCTCATTTTAACCTGGAGGAAGCCCTCCAACTCATTGCAGAATTAAAACCTGAAAAAGCTTATCTCACGCATCTTTCTCATCAAATGGGAAAACATGCGGATGTTGAAAAGCAGCTGCCTTCAAATGTGTTCATCGCATACGACGGACTCCGGATCGGGATTTAACTTTTTGTCAGTTTAAAATATCATCCAAATTGAATAAAAATACCAATTGCAACCAATCGGTTGCGGATTGTTTCGCGCTCGAGACAGCGGTAAAAATGACTTGCACATTACAGCCTGAACAATTATCTTTGTAAAGCGTTAAATTTTGAGAAACGCAGAACTTTGAAAAACAACCACTTCTTTTAATACTCAATTTTAAAACAATTAAACCTACACGTCAATCTATGAAGAAAGTGCTTACACTCCTCGCGGCAGTTGTTTTTCTGTCCGCAGTTAACGCCCAAGTTACACACCAAAAAGACCCTTTTACAAAAACATTTATTCAAAACACAAAACGACTTCCAAATCAGCAAATACAAGCTGAAATGCGCAAGAGTGTGGCTTGGATAAGCTTCAAACAATCGCATGGCGATTGGTGGGTTGAATTTAATGAACAAACCGCCACACCTCACCGTGCATTTGGAACACCTATTGCTACAAGTGGCGCTACACCTGAATTACAGGCATTTAATTTTATAACCGGCGAACTTAAAGGGTTTAATATTAAAGGAAGTGATTTGGTTTTAATGGCAAATAATACTACTTCAAAATACCATTATATTACCTACATACAGCAATACAATGGACTCGATATTTTGTGGAGCGAGGCAACTGTGCGTTTGAGTTTGGCAGGCAAAGTGATTATGTTCGGGTTGGATATTTATGATAATATCACCGTATCTGCAATCCCCGGAATAAATGCAGAAGGAATCAAATCCTTTGCTTCCGCAGATTTTACAATCCCGGTGAACGAAATAACCGTTAATCCTGACTTAAAAATACTGCCGGTTTCAGGTGAAGCAGGTTTGGAATACAAACTGGTTTACGAGGTAACTGTAAATACTATGAACGCTAATAATATTCCCGGCAAATACTATTCTTTGGTAGATGCAAATTCAGGAAAAGTTTATTATCGTCAAAACGAAGTAAAAGAATGTGGTGCATTTTTAATGACCGCCGATGTTCAGGTAAATAGCGATATCACCGACAATCCTCTGGTAGCCCCGGTTAACCGGGGATTACCTTATTTACGTGTTGAAATTGATGGCGACGATTATTATACAGATGCCAATGGTTTTTTAACCGTAAATACTATCACTGAGCCAACTCCTGCAACAATTGATCTTATTGGAAGATATGCAAGAGTGAGCCAGGGAACAGGTGCTACAAATATTGAAAGCATAGATATTACGCTTAATCCGGGTTTAAATCTCATCGAGTTTGATGAGGAATCCGGTGCAATGCCTTCAGAAGTTTCGGCTTATTATTGGCAGAATATCGTTCACGACCACATGAAATTTTATTTCCCGACTTTTACGGATCTTGATTTTGATCAGTTAATTCGCGTGGAAAGAACTGATGGATCTTGTAATGCATTTTATGATGGAACCAGTACAAATTTTTACCAGGATGGTGGTGGATGTCCATCTACCGGTTTATTTAATGATGTTGTTATGCATGAATATGGCCATGGAATTAATTATGATCTTTATCTGGATCTTGGTGATCCAGGTGGGATGAACAATGGCGCTATGCATGAAGGTTATGCCGATCTTTGGGGAATGACTGTTACCGATAATCCTATTTTAGGTCAAGGATTTTTAGGCGGTGCCGGAACAAATGTGCGCAGATATGATTTGGAACCAAAGGTATATCCTGCCGACCTCGTTGGTGAGGTGCATGCAGATGGTGAGATTATTGCAGGTGCATGGTGGGATGTAAATGAGAATTTTGGGGCTGATCTTATTTCCATGACTGAATTATGGATGGAAACGCATAATGCAACAATTGATGGTGCCGATGGAAATGAAGGAGAAATATTCAGAGATGTTTTATTAGAAGCACTTATTGCAGATGATGATAATGCGGATCTTGGTGACGGTACACCAAATGATGATATCATAACAGATGCTTTTTGTGAGCACGGAATTACACTTATTGGTAATATAGGACTTGACCACACCGAATTTACTACTCCTGTTGAAGTAGATGTGCCTTTAGTGGTTGAAACAGACCTGGAAGTAGATTATCCAGAGTATATAGGATCTGCTTCTTTATTTTATAGAACAACAGGTGCTGGTGCTTACACGGAAACTATTATGACAGAAATTGTCGGAACCACCTATCAGGGAACAATTCCTGCACAAGCACAAGGAACTATTATAGAATATTACTTCAAGATTGAAGATACTAATGGTTGTGGGGGAGTTGTTTTACCTATAAATGCAGATCTTGCAGTGGAACCAAACCTTCCTTATTTTGCCTTGGTTGGATTTGAATTAATTGAGTTTGAAGATTTTGACAATGAATTCGGCAGTTGGGAAGTGAATCCATTTGGAACTGATAATGCAGCAACAGGTGCCTGGGATATAAATACGCCAATATCTTCCACCGATGGTACCGGATATATGGTTCAAACTGAATCAGACCATACAACCGGTGCAGGTAATCTTTGTGCTTTTACAGGTAATGCGGGTGAATTCGATGGAGTTGGAACAAACGATGTAGACAACGGTTTTACTACTCTGCGGTCGCCATTTTTTGATGTTACAGATTATACAGATCCTGTCTTTACTTATTACAGAAAATATTCTAATGCATCGCCAACAAGTGCTAACCCCGGCAATGATGTTTGGCAAGTATATATAACCGATAACGGTAGTGATTGGACCAGAGTAGAAAGAACACATACGGAAGATAATGATTGGAGAAGAAATACCGTTCGGGTATTAGATTATGTTGATCTCACAGCAGATGTTGCAATGACATTTATAGCACAGGACAGCTTTATTGTTGATGCAGAATTAAGTGGCGGAAGTTTGGTGGAAGCTGCAATCGATGATCTGTTCTTATACGATTGGGAAGATGTTATTATAGATACAACAGAAGATACAACTCAAAATGCAATAGAAGAGGAATTAATTATTTCAGGTATTTTCCCAAATCCTGCAAATGAAAGTGTGACTATTTTCTTTAATGATATCTCAGGTGATGTTGCACTGGTATTATCAAATGCAATAGGTGAAATGATATTGACCGAAAATTTAAATGCAATTGCAAATACCTCCTTTACCATTAATACTGCACAATTACCTCAGGGAATTTATACACTTAGTGTTAAAAATGAAGGAACGGTCCAAAATAAAAGGATTATTATACAACATTAAATCAAATAAAAATTAATAATTAAAAAGGCGTTCCTGTTTTTCATGAGCGCCTTTTTTATCAATATTCAGTTGATGAGCTTGCCGACTGAGTGAGTGTCTGGTAATATGTTTGAAAATGAGAAATGCCCGCCCGAATGACACGGTCGGACGGGAGGTATGAGTTTGAAAATGAGTTATGAGTTATGAGTAATGAGTTTAATTCAAGATACTAGTATGTTTCACGATTCAAGCCTCGCGAAATGAGT
>CAZXBG010000026.1:0-32906 GCA_964638865.1 uncultured Chitinophagales bacterium
TGCACCTCTGCGAACTCTGCGTGAAACAAAACCTCACCAAAAAACAAAATAAAACCAAACAAATCCCTTCGAGAAACAGAACCACATAAGCATCTGCGTGAACCAACGCAATTAGCTTTGCGTGAAATATTTTTTAATTTTGTTGCATGACTACAGCCCAGGTTAATTATTTAAATATCGGATTAATGTTGATATCAGCCATAGCCGCATTTATTATCCCATTTGAATTGTTTTTGTTTTCCTATGCCTTTTTAGGGCCACTGCATTACCTCACCGAAATTTCTTGGTTACACAAACGAAATTATTTCACAAAAGGAAAAAAAGATTTTATTTTTTTATTGGTCCTTTGTTTTTTAATTTTAATATTTTCCTACATAAGGCCAATTCTTTCCTGGTTCTTTCCTGTTGACGTGGAGGGGAATTTTATTGATATTGGCATTACAAATATTGCCGAAAGCGCCGGCTCACTTACACCTACATTAATATTTTTATCCTTTGGTGCAGCTTTAATTATGATACTTGTAAAAAGTAATACATTTAAAGTGATCAGTTATTCCTTGTTGTTTCTGCTCGGCCTCGCAATGCATTCCAGTGAATTTTATTTGGTTTTATTTGCTGTTTTTCTTCCAACACTCATACACGTTTTTATTTTCACAGGTGCATTCATTTTAGTAGGTGCATTAAAAGGAAAAAGTGTTTCAGGATATTTTTCCATTTTAATATTTTTATTGTGCGCGGTAAGTTTCTTTATTTTATTCCGACAACCAGGTTATATTATTTCAGATTATGCAAAATCTGCCTATAATGAATCCTTTTTCTCTTTAAATTATACCGTATTTGAATGGCTCATGCCGCATATGTTAGAAGGTGTGCGGAGCATGGATGGATTGCGCGATATTATTTACAACACCAGCTCCGGCATTCTTATCACGCGATTTATTGCATATGCCTATACTTACCATTATTTGAATTGGTTCTCCAAAACTTCCGTGATCAAATGGCATGAAATATCAAGACCGGGTTTGGCAATAATTGTTGTTTTATGGGTTGCTGCGGTGGTATTATATTCCTTCGATTACCGAACCGGATTAACAGCATTGTATTTCCTGAGTTTTCTGCATGTATTATTGGAATTTCCGCTCAATTTTCAATCTTTCAAACAAATTGGCGAACAAGTTAAATTGAGATTTCGATCTGCAGGGTAGGGGGTAGGGCTGTCGGGTAGCGGGTATCAGGAAAACAAAGGATGGAGGGGGTTTAGTAAAATTTCGGATGCAAAAAGGGGAACGCGGATGACGCGGATTGAGCGGATAAAAAAAAGATAAGAAAATGTTGAAGATGCAGATTGCCAAATAATTACAACTTCCACTTCAATTGATTCAAAAACTAAAAGTCCCGAAGGGACGACACATCTTGTAACAGCGGACTTTAGTCTGTGCATAACGCAAAAAGGGGCACGGTTATCGGGACAAGGGACAGGGGGAAAACAAACGGTTGGATTTAGTATAATTTATTAAAAAAATTAACACCGTAATTTGATAATTTTGAAATGCTTGATATAGTTTTCCTTGGAAGCAATAGGCTCCAATGTTACAAACTGCCCACTGCTACTGCCCACTTTTTTTTCACGGGAAACGGGAAAACAAAGGGCGGAGGGGGAATGGGTATTAGGTATCGGGAACGGGGTATCAGGATATGTGAAACGGGATGAGAATTAGCTTTTAATTGCTCGCCGATTATAGGTGGTCATTTTAATGGAGAAAAAACATTCAGATCGAGCGTGAAAAAAAGCGGAGAAAAATATTCCGGCATTAATTCTCCATCATTCATCAAGATTTCCTTCACATAAATGTTTTAATACCTTTAGAGAAGTTTCGATATCTCTGCCCATCCATTTTGGTAACATTCTTCCCAATATTTTTGCAAATGCTCCACGGCGGGTTTTTCCGCTTACAATCCACTTTACAAGAATTTCTTTTTCTTTAATTTCTTCGAGCTGTATATTAAAATCCATTTTAAAAACTCCTTTATTAAAAATGGCACTTAATATTATTTCATTATAAGGTTGAGTACTAGTAATCTTTAATTCACCCTTACCCATTTTTTTTCCTTTCCAAAACATTATTGCTCCGGTACCTGATTCTTTGTCGCCATAAGTAATTTTAATTTTTGGATCGTTCTCCACACTCCAGGCACTCCATTTTTTCCAGGTGGAGAGATCATCCAACGTATTAAAAATTATTTTTTTATCGCAGTTGATCTGTAAACTTTTATTGAATTTATATTTTGAAGAAATAAATAAGCCAATCACGATCACGAGTGAAAATAATCCTGCTATTACCAATAATATCGTTCCTGTCATTTGTTTTCAATTTCCACACGAAAGTAGATATTAAATTTTTATTGATGGATTTTTTAAATCGACCTAATGTGTTATCTTTAATAATCCGATCCTCCTCAGGCAAGGTGTTAAATTCGGATTATGGCATCAAAGAAAGGGCTAACCATTTTGGTTGCACTATTTTCGTGGTTTATCTCCTCTTATACTCAAACAATTTCGGGTGTAATAAACGTATATAGTGAAGTCACAAACGTTGACCTAGCCGATATTACCTGTGTTTCTGTTGTAGGGTTTGCCATTGGCGACCGTGTTGTTATCATGCAAATGAAAGGTGCCAACATTGATGAAACTGATTCTCCTGCTTTTGGCGACGTGATATCTTATAATAGTGCAGGGTATTATGAATTTGGGACTATCATTAATATCACCGGACTTACAATTACTATTGAGAATCCGCTTTGCCGCACCTATGATATTGCTTCAGCTGTACAATTGATACGCGTTCCTGTTTATGATAATGTAACTATAGTAGGTGATGTGGTTGCCACCGATTGGAATGGAACTACAGGCGGAGTTGTTGTTTTGGAGGTTACAAATACACTCACTTTTAATGCAAATATTAATGTAAACGGGCAGGGTTTTAGAGGTGGTACACATTGTACAAGCTTTTTTGGTTGCGGTGTCAACGATTATTATTCTGATTATTCCGGAATATTTTCCTGTATTGGTGGTGAAAAAGGGGAAGGTATAGTTATATTAGATACTGACCTTTCAGGAAGCAGAGGAAAGGCTGCAAATGGCGGTGGAGGAAGTAATTCAGGGCAGCATGGAGGTGCGGGTGGGAGCAACTTTGGTGCAGGAGGCGTTAGTGCTTATCAATGGACCGGTTGTTTTCCTTTTGATAACATTTGGGCAACACCGGGTATAGCTTTGGATTATTCGGAAGATCGTGCATTTTTAGGTGGCGGAGGTGGTGGAGGTCATCAGGACAACGGTTTGGAAGTTACCGATGGTTCAGATGGAGGCGGATTAGTATTGATAAATGCGAATATAATAGATGGCGGTGGATTTGCCATCAATGCAAATGCAAACGATGTAATTGAAATCACCGACTCAGAAGGTGCAGGTGGAGCGGGTGCCGGAGGTTCTGTTATTTTGCGCGTTACAAATTATAGTTCTGATCTTTACGTATATACAAGAGGAGGTTATGGAGGAAGTATTGAAAGCACTATATGGGCCGGAACCTGTCACGGACCCGGGGGTGGCGGGGGTGGAGGATATTTGGGAATATCGTTGCCGGTTTTACCTGCTAATGTTTTTTTGGATAATGTTGGAGGACTTCCCGGAATAATTACAAGTCCGGGCGCATTTTGCACCGGAACTCCACATGGAGCAGAGGCCGGAGTTGCAGGAGGTGTGGTTGCAAATATTCTGGAATCGCTAATTTATCCTGTAGTGGATTTGGGAAATGATACTGCAATTTGTGTTTATCTCGATCCATTTATTTTAGATGCTGGAGCAGGTTTTGAATATGAATGGAACGACCTTACCACAAATCAAACCTTTGATGTTTATAATGACGGAATTTATTTTGTTACAGTTTCCAATGCGTTTGGTTGTACTGACTTCGATACCATAACAATAATAGTGAATGATGCTCCACCTTTAAATCTTCCCGATACCATTCAATATTGTTTGGGTGGGGATTTTACCTATGATGCCGGTGTAGGTGTGGAAAGTTATTTATGGCAAGACGGTTCAACTTCTCAAACTTTTATTGCTGAAGAAGAAGGCATTTATTGGGTGACCATTACCAATGCAATTGGATGTTCAACAACAGATTCCGCACTGATTTTAACTCCCTGGCCGTTACCTGTGTTTACACTTGGAAATGATAGTATTATTTGTTTGGGTGATGAAATATTATTGGATGCAACTGTAATTAATTCTACCTATTTATGGAATTCCGGAAATACAAATGCAACACAATTAATTACAGTTCCCGGTTTATATTCGGTAGGAGTTACAAACGAATTTAATTGTACTTTCATTGATGAGATCAATTTTACTCCAGGTTGCGGACACGACATTTTTATTCCGAATGCATTCAGCCCGAATGCGGATGGAGTGAATGATGATTTTAATGTGGTTCCTTTTAATGCTATAACTAATTATGATCTAAAAATTTATTCACGTTGGGGACAATTGCTTTTCAACAGTGCGGATATAAATATTGGTTGGGATGGAAATTTTAAAAATATACCGGCAGAGATCGGAACTTATATCACACTTATCACTTATCAGGTAGAAACTTTTGAAGGTCTTGTTACTTATACACTAAACGGAACTCTCACCTTGCTTCGCTGAATTTTTTATCCGTACCTTTATTTTTATTAAAATACTTTATTATGGTTTTATATAATAATAGAAAAGGAATATAAAATGGGAACATGATCAAATACCAATATTCCGTATAATTATGTATTGGATAAAAAATCATCAGAGTCAAAAAAAACGAAACAGGAAATACTACGAAAATAAATTGCAATAAAATAATACAAAGTTTTTTATTTCTTCTATAATCCTGAAAGAAACCTATTAATATTATAAGTTCGAAAATTCCCATGGCTAAAGATATTGAATATGTTATTAAATTTTAAATTAGACCTCATGGGGTCTTACAGGACCTCACAGGACCTCATAGGTTTCCTAAACCTGTGAGGTCTAAGTTTAACGTAATAAAAGAAGTTCATGGATTACGTAAAATTTTTACTTCAACTTAATTTAATATTTTGATTTCTCCCGCACAGACCTCACAGGTTTCTTAAACCTGTGAGGTCGTCGAGATCGTCGAGGTCGTCTTTGTCGTTTTTTTTAAACCTGTAATGCCTGTTTACACGTACCTAGTCGATTAAAATTTCTAACACATTTATTAAACTTTTTAGTTATAAATAAATAATATATTTTAGCAAAATAAACCCTTAAATATGGATTACTATCAACCATTAACCTACGATAATTACTACCATGTATATAATCATGGTAATAATCAGGATAACATTTTTTTGGAAGAAAAAAATTATTACTTTTTTCTGGAAAAAGTAAAGAAACATCTGTTTCCAGTGATTGAGATTTATTGTTATAACCTGTTAATTAATCACTTTCATTTTTTGGTTAAGGTAAGGTCAGAACAGGAAATTGCAATGGTGAGTGAGAACTGGTGTAAAGAAAAAAATATCCCTTTTAAAATGTTAGATGTTTCCAAACAATTTTCCAATTTTTTTAATTCATATTCTAAATCTATGAATAAGGTGTATTTCAGAAGAGGAAGTTTGTTTAATGATAGATTTAAACGGATTCAAATTGAAAATGATAACCGATTTTCCCGAATGATCGGATATATACATACAAATGCTCAACACCATAAATTAGTAAGAGATTTTAGGGAATGGCCGTTTAGTTCCTATCATCAAATTTTAGAAAATAATAATTCATTTGTAAATTCTGAGGCTATACTCAAATGGTTTGAAAACAAAAATGAGTTTGAAAGATTTCATATCGATTTTTCAAAATCATTCGAATATGAATCTCGTTGGATTGAATGATTAAAATGAATCATAGATTTTGACAACCTCCTAGTACCTCGCAGAAGGTTTGGGAAACCTGTGGGGTCTAAGTTTGATGTAATAAAAGAAGTTCATGGATTACGTAAAATTTTTACTTCGATTTTTATTTTGATTTCTCCAGAACAGACCTCACAGGTTTAGGAAACCTGTGAGGTCGTCGAGGTCGTCGGGGTCGTTTTATTTAATAAGATGGTTTAAGATTTTATCGATTTTCAAATCCAAGAAAAGGATTTGGGATTATAACACCATTTGCATCAAAAATTTCTTTGATCTTTTTTATTGCTTCATTGCGGGCGCGAAGTTGATCTATTTGTTTGAATTTGGTTATCCAGAAGCGGATTAAGAGTTTTATAGAGCCGGGAGCGAGATCAGTGAAATAAATTTCTAATTCTTTTTTATTGTTGTAGTTTATTTCTTTAAAAGCATTTTGAATAAGTGTTTCTATTTTATTGATGTCTTCACCATGGGATATACCAATATTTATATCAATCCTTATCTCCCCATTAAGTGTGTAATTAATTAATGGATTGCCCAATACTAATTTATTAGGTATTTTAACATCAACTCCATTAGTTTGACGAATGGTGGTGTTGCGTAAATTCAATTCAACAATTGTTCCGAGATAACTGTTTGACTCCACAAAATCACCAACCTTATAACTTTTTCTGGTGGTCATAATAATTCCTGCAATGGCGCTGGATAGCGTATCCTGTAAAGCAAGTCCTAAAACAAGTCCGAGAATTCCTGCACCGGCCAGGAGGGAAGTTACTGTTTGATTTAATCCAAGTATGCTAAGCGTAATAAATATTCCTATCGAAATAAAAATAATGGAAATAAAACTTGCCATAACGGTAGCTATAGCTGTATTTCCATCTCTTCTATGCAATATCTTTGTCGCAACTTTTTTAACGAAACGCGAAAGTACAATTACCAATATTAAAAAAATGATGGCGGTTAAGAAAATAGGCCAACGTTGCTCAATTAAGTCACCCCACTCGTTAAATTTTAACCAAGGGTCATTTGAAGTAGTTTGTTGCAGTAACATAACACTATAAAAATACAACCAATTAAAACGACATTGTGTTTCCGCTATTACATTTTTGCTTTTAAATAGTTGCCGGTATAACTTTCCTTCACCTTTAATATTCCTTCCGGGGCACCTTCATACACAAGATAACCACCTTTTTCTCCTCCTTCAGGGCCGAGGTCGATTATATAATCGCAACATTTAATGATCTCTAAATTGTGTTCAATTACAATTATGCTATGGCCGCAACCGATGAGTGCGTGAAAGGCATCCAATAATTTATTGATATCGTGAAAATGTAAACCTGTAGTGGGTTCGTCAAAAATAAATAATACGTGTTCCCGGCCTTTTCCTTTTCCCAGAAAACTTGCAAGTTTAACGCGTTGTGCTTCGCCACCGGATAATGTACTGCTGCTTTGACCTAGCTTAACATATCCTAAACCAACATCAAATAAAGGTTGTAATTTATTTACGGTTTCTTTTTCCGCTTTTAAAAATTCTAAAGCTTCTTCCACACTTAATTGCAATAATTCGGAAATGTTTTTACCGTTGTATAAAACCTCCAGAATCTCTTCCTTAAATCTTTTCCCATTGCATTCATCACAGGTTAAATGTACATCTGCAAGAAATTGCATTTCTACAATTATTTCCCCTTCTCCCTTGCAGGTTTCACATCTTCCTCCATCCACATTAAAACTAAAAAACCCTGCTTTGTATCCGCGAATTTTAGAAAGTGGCTGCCTTGCATATAATTCGCGAATTTCATCATATGCTTTTACATAAGTTACAGGATTTGATCGAGATGATTTCCCGATTGGATCCTGGTCCACCATTTCCACTTGTGTTATTTTTTTTACATCACCTTCAATAGCCTTCGAAATAAAGGCTGTATCGCTGGTATCATCCAGCATCTTCATCAGTTCGGGATACAGGATATGTTTTATCAGCGTTGTTTTTCCGGATCCACTCACACCTGAAACTGCAACGAGACTGTACAACGGAATATGTACATCAATTTCTTTTAAATTATGCATACGCGCTTTGCGAATCACAATTTTGTTGGAGGATTTACGCCGATGTTTTGGTAAAGGAATTTGTTTTTTATTGGATAAATAATTCCCTGTTAAACTATTTTTATCGTGTAAAATGGTTTCATAATTTCCAATGCTGGTAATTTCTCCACCATGAATTCCTGCTTCGGGACCGATATCAATAATATGATCTGCATTTTTAATAACCTCTTCTTCATGTTCTACTACAACCACGGTATTTCCGAGGTCGCGTAAATTCTTTAATACTTTTACCAAACGTTCGGTGTCGCGTGGATGCAATCCCACGCTGGGTTCATCTAAAATATAAAGCGATGAAGTTAAATTACTTCCTAAGGTGCGTGTTAAATTAATTCGCTGAGTTTCTCCACCGCTCAAAGTATTACTCTTTCTGTTCAGGGTTAAATATCCTAAACCGAGATCAAGCATATATTGCAGACGATTTTTCACTTCCAATAAAATACGGTAAGCAACTTTTTCTTCAAAAACAGTTAATTTAATATCCTGAATAAATATTGCAAGATCTTCAATTGGCATATCAATGAGATTAGAAATCGACTTCTCATTTATTTTTACATAATTGGCATCACCTCGAATGCGCGAACCCAAACATTCAGGACAAAGAGTTTTTCCTCTGTATCTGGCTAACATAACGCGATATTGAATTTTATATGCGTTTTCCTCCAGCATCTTGAAGAATTTATTTAATCCTTCGAACCATTGGTTACCTGTCCATATAAGATCATATTGTTCCTTCGATAAATTATAAATTGGTTTATGAATAGGGAAATCAAATTTTCCTGCCGTTTTAATTAATTCTTCTAACCATAATTTCATTTTTTCTCCCTTCCAACAAGCAACGGCGCCCTGAAAAACAGAAAGATTTTTATCGGGGAAAACAAGTTCGTGATCAACACCTATAATTGTTCCGAATCCTTCACAGCGTTTACAGGCGCCATAAGGATTATTTTGATTAAAAAAATGTGGATTCGGTTCTTCAAAAATAATTCCGTCTGCTTCAAAACGATTGGAGAATAATCGTTCCGAAATTCCTTCCACTTTAATTATACAGGACCCTTGTCCCTCATAAAATGCAAGATCAACAGAATCTGCTATGCGCTGACGAGCTTCTTCTTTTAATGCATGATCACCTGCATATTCATCTTCCGATTTAATTATTATCCTGTCGATGAGCAAATAAATAAGGGCATTTTTTTTCACCAATTTGGGATCCTCTGCAACATCATCAATTTTTACAATAGTTTCCTCTATATAAAATCTTGAAAATCCTTTTTGCTGATAAATTCGCGCAACCTCCTCCGGTTTTTTGCTTTTATCGGCATTGAGCTCCACAATCAGATAAACTTTGGAACCATGAGGTAGCTGCTCAACATGATCAACCACATCGCTCACTTCATCCTTTTTTACCGCCCGACCGGAAATTGGGCTGTAAGTAGTACCAACCCTTGCAAAAAGCAAACGCATATAATCGTAGATCTCCGTAAGAGACCCAACCGTAGAACGGGTGGTTCGGGTAGTAACTTTTTGATCCAATGCTATTGCAGGAGAGATGCCGCGGATATAGTCTACATCCGGTTTGTCCAGTCTTGTAAGGAATTGACGGGCATAAGAAGACAAACTTTCTACATACCTGCGCTGTCCTTCTGCGTATAAAGTATCAATAGTAAGGCTCGATTTACCCGATCCGCTCACTCCGGTAACCACCACTAATTGGTTTCTAGGGATGGTAACATCCACATTTTTCAGGTTGTGCTCCCGGGCACCTTTTATAAATATTGCGTCTGAATGGTCGTATTTATGATTATTTTTCTCTTTCAAAGGTGTTTTATTGAAACTTTTGTAAAAAAATGACGTAAAGTTTGTCCATCTTGTTTGTTTATTTCAAAACAAGAGTATATTTGCAATAACAAAACTTCAAAACTACTGCCTATAAGGTTAAGTCTACACTAAAACAGTTATACAAATTTTAGTTCATTTTTAAAGCACAACCTTATTATGATGCAGGCCAAAACTTTTCCTGATGATCAGCTTGTACAGCAGTACTTGGCTGGTAATGAATCTGCCTTAGGCGAGCTCCTCGATCGTCACAAAGATAGGATTTACACGTATATTTTTCTATTTGTGCGTGACACATACACTGCAGAGGACCTTTTACAGGAAACATTCATCAAAGTGATCGACAAGCTGCGAAGCGGCAAGTATCAGGAGCAAAGTAAGTTTTTGCCCTGGTTAAGCCGGGTTGCTTACAATCTTTGTATAGATCATTACCGACGTGAAAAACGCCTGCCAAAAGTGATTAACCGCGAAGGTTTTGACATTTTCTCCGTTTTGAAATTCTCAGAACCGGGAGCAGAAGGCAAGATTATTGAAAACGAATTTTCAGCCAAAATTCGCAAGATATTGGAACATTTGCCGGATGAACAAAGGGAAGTGGTGATATTGAGACATTATATGGATATGAATTTCCGCGAAATTGCAGAACTCACCGGTGTAAATATTAATACTGCGCTGGGCAGAATGCGATATGCCTTAATAAATCTGAGAAAACTGATGGAAGAAAAAAATATTTCCATCTGAAACAATAATCGTTTTTAGTGTGGCGTTTTAGTTTCATTATTTAACCTAAAACTGTTTTGCATGACTAAAAACATTACTCAAGACAATCTCATTCGTTACATCTATCAAGAAACAACCGCCGAGGAAACCGACCTGATTGAGGAGGCGCTCCAAAGTGATTGGGAATTGAAGGAACTTTATGAAACCCTTGTAGAAGCAAAAGCAGAGCTTAACAAAGTGCAAGTAAGTCCTTCCCAAAAAGTGGTAGATAAAATTCTGAGCTACAGTAAAAACAACGCTCCGATGGAGCACTGGCTGTAAAAAATTAAAATCCCGGTATTTGCCGGGATTTTTTTTTCCTATTTTTATCACACGGTTAAAAATGTGTTAATTAAAAAGCAAACGAATATCCATAGACAAAAAATCTTCTATATCAACACCCGTAATACCAACCAGTAAGGATTTTGAAGGATGAAATCTTTTAATAAAAACGGACATCCCTTTATATGTTATTTTAAAGCCGCTTTTAATTTCAATAGCAATAATTTTTTCACCATGTTGAATAATAAAATCTACTTCGTCATTTCTATCCCTCCAATAAAATAATTGATAATTATATTTTCTACATTCGTTAATAAGAAAAGCCCCGCAAACACTTTCGAATATTCTTCCCCAATAAACAGGGTCTGATTTGACTTCCTTAAATGTTTTATTTGAGGTTGCCGAAATGAATGCAGTATTTTGAACCATGAATTTGGGACTAGAACTCTTCTGCCTTATCATGGTAGGGGAATATTTTTCTAAACCTGAAAGTAATCCTGCTAAATCGAGCAGATTAAGATAGTTCGACAGTGTGGTTGTATTTCCTGCATCTGCAAGTTGACCAAGTATTTTAGTAAAGGATACAATTTGCCCTGAATAAGTAATTCCAATATCAAATAAATTTTTTAATAATGTTGGTTTATCAATCCGGGTTAACATTAAAATATCTTTTGAAATTGTTGTTTCAATCAAAGCATTTTTTATGTATTCTTTCCATCTGTTCTCGTCATTTAATAAACTTACCGCCCCTGGGTATCCCCCAAACCAAATAAATTCATCTACTGATAATCCGAATGCTGTCTTCATTTCAAGGAAGTTCCAATGGGAAAGAAAAATTACCTCAAATCTTCCCGCTAATGACTCACTCAATCCTTTTTGCAAAATCAACTTAGAGGATCCCAATAAAATAATCTTAATTTGATTTCCTGAAAAGGTGTCTTCGTCCCATAATCTTTTTACTATTTCACTCCAATTACTGATTTTTTGAATCTCATCAATAACCAATACGGCTTCGAGTTGGTCTGAAACCATTAATTTATTTCGGGTGAGTTGCCACTGTTGGTTTATCCATTCAAAGTTGTTTTCTCCAATTGCATCGGCTGTTGCATAATGATTTGGGAAGGGTAATTTTTCTAATAATTGTTTGATCAAAGTTGTTTTACCAACTTGCCTCGGACCCAAAACCACCTGAATAAACCTCCTTGGTTCAGCAACCCGTTTTTTGAGTAATGTAAGCTCTTTCCTATGAAACATAAAGCAAATATACAATTTACTCACCACAATGCGTAAATTTACGCAATACATTGAGTAAATTGTAAATATCCTCCCAAACTAAAGCTGGTATTGAATTCCAAACCTACAATCTCAAAAAAAAATCCCGACTAAAGTCAGGATTGTTATTAATTTTCAATTATCAATTTTCAATTGTCAATTGCTCAAACATTCATCATCACCGGCATCACCAACATCAACAAATCCTCTGCTTCATCACTCTCTGTTGGCAATAATAATCCGGCGCGGTTTGGAGTGGATAGTTCCATGCGCACTTCCTCATTGTCCATTGCGTTGAGCATTTCCAATAAGAACTTCGCATTAAATCCAATTTCCATATTATCACCTTCGTAAGTGCAGTCAAGTCGTTCGTTTGCCTCATTGGAGAAATCGAGATCCTGTGCATTTATCATCAGTTCGTTGCCTTTAATTTTTAAGATTACCTGATGCGTTGTTTTATTGGAGAAAATGATTACACGGCGCAAAGTATTTAAAAAATCGGCGCGATTTATTGTAAGTCTGTTTGGATTTTCTGTGGGAATTACTGCGTTGTAATCTGGATACCTTCCTTCTATCAAACGACAAATTAATTTCACATTGTTGTAAGAGAAAAATGCAAAGGAACTATTGTAAGAAATAGTTACCTGTGTTTGCTCTCCGGGTAAATTTGCCTTTAGTAAGTTTAATGCTTTTTTAGGCAGGATAAGCGATGCAGGATTATCCGTTTTCGCATCCGTTCTGCTGTAACGCACCAATTTGTGTGCATCAGTTGCAACGAAATTAATTCCGTCTTTATTCAATTGAAATAAAACACCGGTCATTGGGGGACGCAATTCGTCGTTGCCGGTTGCGAAAACTGTTTTATTGATCACCTTCTGTAAAACTCCGGAAGGCAGATTTATATCGGATAATTTATCATCGCTGGAAACGCGCGGGAAGTCGTCACCATTTTCGCCATTGAGTTTATATTTACCTCGGTCGGTGGTAATTTCTACCTGAGAACTTTCTTCCTCTATGGAAAATGTGAGCGGTTGTTCAGGAAGTGTTTTTAAATATTCAACCAGAATTTTTGCCGGAATGGCTACTTTTCCTTCCGATTTTGATTCTATTTCCATCCAGGTAGTAATAGAGGTCTCAAGGTCGGTTCCGGAAATAGTGAGTTTGTTTTTCTCCACTAAAAATAAAAAGTCCTCCAGAATTGGCAACACTGTATTCGGGCTCACAACGCCATTTACCGTTTGGAGATTGCGTAATAATGCGGTTGTACTTACTATAAACTTCATGTGCAAATTTTTTCGATTACAGCAAAGGTAAACATTCGAAGTAAAACTGTTTTCAACATTTGATGGATTTCAATTTATATTTGGGACATGTTAGCACTGAAGTGTTTTGTTGTGGTTGGAATTGCCTGTTTATCCGTATTTACACGCTTAAGTGCGCAAACGGGAGAGAAACCTTTTTCCGTTACTTTAGAAGAAGTAACCTGGCCGGACTGGCCGGGCCTGCATTCTTTTGCACTGGGAGAATGGGAGGGAAGATGGTTGATTATGAACGGGAGAACAGGCGGATTGCACGGATTTTTACCACCCGACCCCTTTCCGGTGATAGAGGCGAATAATAAGATCCGCATGGTTGATCCGGTTACAGGAGAGATGTGGAGTTCGTTTACCAATACTTTGCCGGATGTTATGCGTGATCAATTGCGGTCCACAAATGCACAATATTTTCAGCGAGATAAATATTTATATATCATGGGTGGATATGGAAAAGATACTTTGAGTGATATTTTTATCACCTTCCCTAATTTGCTTGCAGTGGATCTCGAACTACTTTCAGAAGCATTGGTTAATGACACAGAAATAAATTCTTCGTTCCGACAATTAACAGATACTTTTTTTTGTGTAACAGGTGGTGAAATAGAAGTGTTGCCGAATGATGAAAAAATATATTTATTTGGAGGACATGTTTTTACAGGTGAATATACCAAACCTGCATCCGATGCATTTACGCAAACTTATACAAATGAGTTGCGAAAATTTATTTTGGAGGATGATGGAATTAATATTACCATTTCGGATATAGAACAAATAAAAGATACCGCAGTTTTTCACCGTCGCGATCTTAATTTTGAACCAATTGTTTATCCGGGTGAACAATTCGGACTTGCAGCTTTTGCAGGCGTGTTTCAGTATGAAGCAGATTGGGTGTGGTTTAATCCTGTTTATGTAAATGAAACAGGATATACTATGGATGAAAAATTTAAACAAAAATTAAATGCGTATACCTGTCCTGTTATGCCGGTATACGATTCGGTAAGTCAGAATTATTACGCAACATTTTTTGGCGGCATCAGTCAGTTTTATCACAATGAAGTGAGTGATACCATTAAAGAGGATTTGAATGTCCCTTTTATTAATGATATTTCTACCATTATAAAATATGCTGATGGCTCCACTGAACAAATTCTAGAACCCATTAAATTTGACGCATTACTCGGTTCAAATGCTGTTTTTGTTTTGAATGACGATGTACCGCATTATTCCAATGAGGTTATTCAATTACATAAAATTTATGGTGAAACCTTAGCGGGTTATATTTTTGGGGGGATAGATGCTTTGATTCCGAATTTTACGCCGAGCTCTGCAAGCAATCGTTTGTTTAAAGTGTGGATAGATTATGAAAATCCGTTGGGTGTGATGGAAGAAGAAATTGAGGAAGTAAGTATTTATCCAAATCCGGTGACTGATGTGCTTGTGATAAATAATGGTTCGCAAAATACCATTCATTCTTATCAGTTAATAAATAATTTAGGAGAGATTATTTATACACAGAACATGGAGGTTTTAAATGGTAATTCGTTTTCAATAGATATGAAAAATTTATCAGCAGGAATTTATTTTATTAAATTAACTTCGGATGCCGGGAGCATTATAAGGAAGGTAGTAAAGGAAAATTAAAAAATTGTTGATTTATTTTTTTATCAACACCTCATTCAAAGTATTCACTCCTGCAGGACGTTGCCTGTAAAAATAATCGGGACCTACTAATAA
This sequence comes from uncultured Chitinophagales bacterium, assembly GCA_964638865.1. Taxonomy (GTDB): domain Bacteria; phylum Bacteroidota; class Bacteroidia; order Chitinophagales; family BACL12; genus UBA7236. The sequence continues at coordinate 15,264 of CAZXBG010000026.1, forward strand.
TTTGCCAAAAACAAAATTTTGGATTATTGCAAGATCATTATCATTGTTAAATATGCCGTAGTATTTATCGAGATCAAATTGCAGAGGTTTATCGTCGCTGGTGTATTGGGTTTTGGTGCGATAAGTGATGGGGCGATAATATATTTTTAATGCTGTGGTTATCTTATTTTTATCGGTAACCATTATTACACATGCCGGTACAGTAGTAAGTATGGAATCTTTTTTCTCCGGCTCGTTTATAAAATATTCGGCGTTCAACAGTTTAAATTGTTTGAGATAAAAGGAAATTATTTCCGGATTTGCGGAGGTAGTATGTTTTTTGATGGAAGCAACATCATATTTTCCGTCTTCCTTTTTTATTATGGAAAAAGAGGAATCTTTTAATGTTGGATAAGTAATATCCAGTTGGATTATATCTTCCGGATTATAGGCAAAAATATTTTCGCTTTTCCAATCCGTTTCATCGGTAAAAAATACAGTGGAAATACTTCCTGAAAATCCCGGGATATTTACAACAAAGGTATGTTCTGATCCCTCCATCAACAGGAAATTTCCGTTAAGTGCATCGCTATATTCCCCAATATAAAATCCCTTTGTTTTTTCTCCCTTTTTATTAAATATTTCTACCTTTGTTCTTTTTCCGGCTATACCTTTAACAACATTATTGTGCATCGATTTTGCAACCGGCACTTTTACTTCCAATTGATTTAGCGTACGCATTAAATTGGAAATTGCGTCAGGCCGAGGGGTATATTTTTCGTTTAATACCCAAATATTATTTTTTTGTTGAAGTTGAATTGTTTCTCCTTTCAGGTTGGATAAAACTATTTTACTGATTTGAGTTGTGTCTTCCACGGCAAACGCAGTATCCTTTTTTGAATAGGAGCCAAGATTTTTTCTGATGATGGTGAAATATGCAACCACCGCCAATACCAAAAACAATATAAAATATAACCAGTTACGTTTCATTAAGATGCATATTTACGATTGCGGATGAAAAAATATATTCCGCTGAAAAGATATAATAAAATAAGTGGTGCTATCATGTTCAATAATTGCCATTGAATTCGGTTTTCTCCTGATTTTTGTTCATCCAAAGGACGTAATTTTATTTCTTTAGCTCTTGTTTCTATTAAACCATTTTTATCGCAGAGATATTCCACACAATTCATGGCAAAATTTTTATTGCCATAAACATATTGTTCTATATAATTAATTCCCAAAATATCGGGTTTCCCTTCTTTATTCACATAATTTTTTATGAGATCACCATCGCTAATCAATATTTGTTTAGATGGTTTTCCTTTTTCAATAAATTTTTTGTCCTGATAACCATATCCATTATTATGCAACTGATTTGCAGTTGGTTTGAGGGATGAAAATGCGGATTTGAATTCTCCCTCCAATAAAACTGCCACAGCCAAATTCGGTTTGTTGTATTGTTCATCGGTTGGCGCTAGTTTTTCATTTACGATATTAAAATTTATTCGCGCAGGAACATTTAAGTAGCGGCTTAAAGTGGAAGTGGATAATAAAATTGTTTTTGTAATTCCCGGAACTGCGAGCGTGTCTATTGTACTCACAAATTTTCCTTCCACAGCATCTACATTCTTGCTTACAGGGTGTTTGTTATTATAATTATTTAAAACCGGATTATAGGGCCAGGGTCGCTGCACAAAATTTTCGGAATTTGCTATTGGTGCTTTAATATGCGTGCTCTGTTTATCCTGAATGATATTGGAATTGATTCGCGCGCCGTACTGTATAAACTGATCGGTTAAATTGAGTTCCCGTTCTATTGCCATAAACTGTCCCTGTCCTGTATACAAACTATCGTACTCTGCAATTACAGGATCTATAAACCACAATACATTTCCTCCCTGCATGATGTATTGGTCGATAATAAATTTCCCCTTCTGTGAAAACCCAACTAAAGGTTTTGCAACTATAATCGCTTTTATTTCTTTAGGAATTTCGAAGGTGCTGTCATCTTCAAGATCTATTTGTGTTACATTGTACAATTCATTTAACGATGCGGCAATATCATTTAATTCCAGCCTGTCGAGTTCCCCATGTCCGGAAATAAATGCGACATAAGGTTTTTCCTTTTCTGTTAATTCGCGAATTGCTTTTGTAAAATTATATTCCAGTAATGAAATGGAAACGGAAGGGTCGCTGTCGGGTGTTAAGGGCAAAGGCATGGTTCCGCGGTCGACAAGCGGAAACGACATTTGCAGATCTTTATAGTGAAGTGATACAAAAGGAAATAAATATTTTACGGAAGTTTCGTCGGTGGCACTTTCGAAAAATTGCACGGAAAAAACTCCGTTATCCTCCAGATCAATTATAAAATCTGCCTGGTTATTTTCATCCGGAATAGAGAAGGGGTCAAAAACATCATACTGAATATTATCTCCCCCATAATTTTTAAACTGATCGAGCAGTTCAGTAGTTGCTTGCTGCAGGCGTTGTAAATTCGGCGTTAGATCGCCTGCCAGATAAACGCGTACAAAAATAATGTCTTCCTGTTTTTCCAATAATACCTTAGTTGGTTCGCTTACAGAAAATCTTTTTTCTTCTGTTAGATCAAACCGAAAAAATAATCCCGAAGCTAAAAAATTGACCAATATTATTATAAAAATTAATAATATCAATCCCAGGATCGATCGCCGTCTGTTTTTTTTATATTGCTTATTGATCACGTTTTAATTTTCAATTTAAGGCATTTCGTGAATCGTGAATCGTGAGAGTATATTCTACTCGGATCAAACTCCCCGTTTACCACTTTCCCGGAATAAAAACTTACGGCTACCAAAAAGTAAATCTCACCACTGCCCCTCACCGCTCACCCCCCCCTCACCACTTCCTGCTCCCCAAAGTTGTTTTTGTCATTAATAAAAATAATGTTACCATACTCGTAAAATATAATACATCTCTAAAGTCTATATATCCTTTGCTAATATTTTGATAATGTTGGTTAATACTAATCGCGTTAAAATAGGTATCTGCTGTTCCTACAAATGCGGGAATAAGAGATAAGGAATCAAATGCCAGATAAAAAAAGAAACAGGCAAACATTCCTGCAATAAAAGCTACTATCTGATTATTTGTAATGCCGGAGGTAAAAATGGAAATTGCGACAAAGGTGGCACCTAAAAATACCAGTCCGATATAAGAACCAATAATTCCGCCTGTGTCAACATTTCCTGCCGGCGATGCAAGGGCACTTATTGTAAAATAATACAGGATGGTAGGCAAAACAGAAAAAATAACCAAAACAAGAGCAGCAAAATATTTGCCCAATATAATCTGTGTATCCGATATCGGTTTGGTAGTTATGAATTCGATAGTGCCGCTATTTTTTTCTTCTGCAAACGACCGCATTGTAATAGCAGGTATCAGAAACATGAATATCCAGGGAGCAAAACTGAAAAAAGAATCCAAAGTGGCATATCCGTCGTCAAGAATATTTGTTTCCGGAAAAACCCAGGCAAATAATCCATTGGCCACCAAAAATATGGTTATGGCAATGTAACCTATTAGGGAACTGAAAAATACGTTGAGTTCTTTTCTGAAAATAGCCAGCACTTTAATCTTAGTTATTTATAAGGATGCAAATTTAAGTATTCTGTATCTTAGGTTACTAACGTAAAAGGTGTATTGGATGTTATAATTCTGTCATAGTAAGGAGAAAATCACTTGCAAGAGTTGGTTAAAAAAAACCCTCTCCTTTGGGGAGAGGGTTTCTGGTTACTGATTTGATGAACTTTTACTTTTCAATCACTAATTTTTGTTGTAAAGGCTGTCCGTCCTGTTGTATAAGGGTTATAATATACATTCCGGAGGTGAACAATGTAGTTTCAAATTGTTCAGTATAGTTGCCTATTGAAAGTTGTTTTGCTTGATTCACAACAATTTTACCGGAAATGTCAGTGATCAACAAGGTAGTATTTCCACCAGTTGTAACATTGTAATGCACTGTAAACATTTCGGCTGCCGGATTAGGAGTAACCGCTAAAATAGCTTCCTCTTCAATTCCAATACGGCAATCATCCTCTACTCTCAATAATTTTGATGCCCTTGTACAGCCTGTTGTGATAACAAATGCATAATACTTTCCAACTATTGTTGTAGTGTAAGTATTTGATGTTGCACCTGCTATTAGGGTATTGTTTCTATACCACTCATAGGTTGCTCCGGGAGTTACAGGAACACTCATCATAAGATCCGGTCCACATAAATTTACCGTTCCCGATGGAGTGATCGCAATTCTTTCAGCATACTTTAATTTGATCTCCCCAGATGTTGAACTGCAAACTCCACTGGTTGCTACTGCGCGATATTTACCATTTAGAGTTGCAGAATAAGTAGGATTTGTTGCACCCGGAATATCAACTCCATTTAATTGCCATTGTATGGAAGCAGCGTCTGTTGTTGCTGTTAGCATGGTATTCGCTTCAAAACAAATTAATGTTCCGTCAGAAGATATGCTTACCGTTGGCGCTGTATCAGAAGTTGTTGCAATTTCATTAGAAGTGCCTGAACATCCATTTTCAGAAACTGTTACAGAAAATAAACCAGTTGTTGAAACTATTATTGAAGTTCCTGTTTCGCCGGTTGTCCATAAATAATCGTCGTAAGTTCCAACTACACTTAATCCAACTGAGCCACCACAGAAAGCAGTAGGTCCGTCAGCAATAATTGTTGGGGTTGGATTTAAATTTTCGGTAACATCAGTTGAAGTTGACATACCCATACAACCGTTCGCGTCTGTAATAGTTACAGAATAACTTCCGCTTGCATCCACTAAAATTGAGGAGGTAGTTTCTCCATTACTCCATAAATATTCTGATGCCGCAGTTGCAGATAAAACAACATCACCACCTTCGCAGAATGTTGTTGCACCATCAGGTGTTATACTTGCAGTTGGATTTGTATTAACTATTACAGAAATAATGTTGGAAGTATTTAATCCGTTTACGGCATAATAATCTCCGCTCTCCGTAACTACTATCGATTGTGTAGTTTCACCCGTGTTCCAAACATTTCCTTCTGCTTCAGTAGAAGTTAAAGTAACAGATCCACCTTCACAAAATTCAACAGGACCGTCTGCAGATATTGTTACAGAACCGCACACATTTACTGTAACGGTAATAATTTCAGAAACATCGCTGCATCCTTCTAAATTAAATGCAGTAACAGAATAATCATCTGCTGTTGTTACATTTATTGTTGAGGTAGTTTCACCGTTACTCCACAAATAACTTGTTCCTCCAACTGCTATTAAATTTACTGATTCGCCTTCACAAATTGTGGTTGGGCCATCAGCAGAAATGCTTGCACTTGGATTTGCATTTACAGTAACAGAAATTATATTGGAGGTATTTAAACCATTGTCGGCATAATAATCTCCACCAACTGTTACAACAATCGATTGTGTAGTTTCACCGGTGTTCCAAATATTTCCGGTTGCTTCAGAAGAAGTTAAAGTAACAGATCCACCTTCACAAAATTCAACAGGACCATCAGCAGAAATAGTTACTGATCCGCAAACATTTACAGTAACGGTAACAATATCAGAAACATCGCTACATCCATCTAAATTAAATGCAGTAACTGAATAATTATCTGAAGAAGTTACATTTATAGAAGTAGTTGTTTCGCCAGTACTCCATATATAACTTGTTCCGCCGGTTGCAGTTAAATTTACAGATTCGCCTTCACAAATTGTTGTTGAGCCATCAGCAGAAATATCTGCACTTGGATTTGCATTAACTGTAACACTTGTTGATGCTGATGTTCCTTCGCATCCGTTTGCGTCAGTAATTGTAACAGAATAACTTCCACTTGCATCCACCAAAATTGAACCGGTTGTTTCGCCATTGCTCCATAAATAAGCGGAAGCAGCAGTTGCAGTTAAGGTAACATCACCACCTGCACAAAAATCAACAGGTCCGTCGGCAGAAATAGTTGCAACAGGATTTGAATTTTCAGTAACAGTTGTAGAACCTGATAGGTTCATACATCCATTTGCATCCGTAATTGTTACAGAAAAACTACCGCTTGCATCAACTAATATAGAAGAAGTAGTTTCTCCATTGCTCCATAAATAATCTGATGCGGCAGTTGCGGTTAATGTAACGTCGCCACCCTCACAGAATGTTGTTGATCCATCAGGAGTTATAGTTGCTGTTGGATTTGGATTTACTTCAATGTGTATCGGATCGGAAATAGCAGAGCAATCATTTTTTGTGAGTTCAACAGAATAATCACCAGTTGTAGAAACGGTAATAGTTGCAGTTGTTGCTCCATTGCTCCATAAATAACCATCCGCAATAATAGGAACACTTAAAGTTACAGATTCTCCATCACAAAATTCAGTTGGACCATCTGCTTCAATAATCGCAACAGGTAAAGGAGTTGATTCGATATTAATTGTGTTTGATGTTCTTACGCATCCTGCTCCATTATCTATTGTTAAAGAATAGTCACCAGTTAATGTTACTGCATTTGTTTCGGTAACAGAACCATCACTCCATAAATAATTTAAATGATGATCAGCGGTGCTCAGCACAACAGATTCTCCATCACAAAAAGTTGTTTCGCCTTCTGCAACAATTGTAATTGCATCAGGGCAGAAAGTATTTGTTATGGTATAACCTGTGTAATACGTGGAACTGTAATAATGCACTCTAATATAATAAACGCCGGCAGGTGCGTCTAATTCACTAACTGTTGTTCCACCATAATTAGAACCTGATGCGATAACAGTTTCGGCGCTGTTTAATATTTGAACGGTATTATATTGACCGTTTGGATTTGCAAGTGTTGCAGTTAAATCACCGGCACTGTGTGTTGTGAAGGTAAAATAATCAGATTCGTCATAAGTACCTCCATTGTTCCGATAACCAATATGTCCTTCCATGGTAGAATTAGTTAACATATCCAATGCATTTACAGCGTCGTTGTTTGGTTCTGCATCCACGGTGTAATCAGCCATATTAACTGAATTTGTCAGTGTATACCCGCTGTAATGTGATGCACCATAATAATACATTCTTGCATAATAGGTACCTGCAGCTAATCCGTTTGAAGTGAAACTTGCTGATCCGTAACCTGAGGAAGAACCCAATAAAGATGTGCCGTCATTGTCGTATAAATATAGAGAATTATAATGACCAATTTCTGTGCTTGAAAATGAAATTGTAATATTTCCATCATTTGTTGTTGTAAATGCATAGTAATCACTTTGATCATAAGTACCACCATTTATTCGATGTCCGATATGACCATTTACTGATCCGTTTTCTGACATTGGCAAAGCTTGTGCCGGCGTATCATTTGGTTCTAAATCATTTACTATTCCGTTTGTAGTTACGGTATTAGTTAAGGTATATCCGCTAAAATGTGTTGCACCATAATAATACATTAATGCATAGTAAGTGCCTGCAGCCAACCCGTTTGCTGTAAAAGAAGCGCCTCCATATCCAGAAGCTGTAGCTAATTGTGTTGTGCCGTCAATATCATATAAATTAATAGTATTGTAATGCGATGGTTCAGTGCTTGTAAATGCAATTGTTATATTTCCATCATTTGTTGTTGTGAATTGATAATAATCAGAATAATCATAATCTCCTCCATTAATTCTATAACCGATGTGTCCGTTAACGGAACCATTTTCCGACATAGAAAGAGCGGTAAGATATGTTCCGTTTGGTTCTATATCATTTACAATGCCATCTATTATTACTGCATTTGTTAATGTATATCCGCTATAATTTGGGGTGCCGTAATAATACATTCTGGCATAATAGGTTCCGGCCGCCAATCCTGACTCGGTAAGTGATGCACTGCCATATCCGGATGCTGATGCAAGTAATGTTGTTCCATTATTATCGTATAAATAAATGGTATTATAATGTCCTGCTTCAGAACTTAAAAACGATAGATTTATATTTCCATCGTTTGTGGTTGTAAATTGATAATAATCACTTAGATCATAAACGCCACCGTTATTTCTATAACCAATATGACCGGTAACTGAACTATTTTCCACCATGGTTAATGCCTCGGCAACCGTGCCATTTGGTTCAGCATCATTTACAATACCATCAGTAATTACTGTGTTAGTTAGGGTGTATCCGCTATATTGAGAGGTTGAGTAATAATACATTCTAACATAATAGGTTCCGGCTGCGAGTCCATTTTCTGTAACAGACGCTCCTCCATAACCCGATACTGATGTAAGTAATGTTGTTCCGTCATTGTCATACAGATATATTGAATTATAATGGCCAACTTCAGAACTTGTGAATGCAATATTTACATTGCCATCGTTTGTAGTAGTAAACTGATAATAATCGCTCATATCGTCTGCGCCTCCATTATAGACATAGCCGATATGTCCCGTTTTGCTGCTATTTTCAGCCATCAAGAGTGCTGTTCCGGGCGTATCATTGTTTTCAATATCATTTGCCTGGGGCGGAGAGGCAATAGCTACTGAAACAGTATAATCGGATAGTGAGGCAGCGCTATATGCTTTAATTGCAACATAATAAGTTCCACCTGCCCTTCCATTTACTGTAACAGAAAAAGTTCCCGGTGCTAAATTCAAAACAGTGCCTAATTCGGTAGTTCCGTTGCTATCATAAATTATGAGATAGGCATATCCGGCTCCCGTTAAAACCATTGTTGCCGTAATGTTCCCATCAACCCCTGTTGTGAATTGATAATAATCCGCAGGGTCGTCGACAGTGTTTCCGGTAGATCCTGTTACATCGGTTCCAACCGTGAGGGTTTCAGCACCTGTGTAGGCGTCGTTGTCTGGTTCCGTGTCGGCCCAGGTTTGTGTTGCCATGCAGAGTATAATTGCAAGGCTTAAGAGTAATTTGTTAAGGTTCATAAAGTTGATTTTTTGTGATTGAAAAAAAAGTAAACACGAAGCTAGGTTTATAGAATGGGGAGCACAACAGCGAATATTAGTAGGGGGGGGATTGACAATTGACAATTAGACCTACCAGGTTTTTTTTAACCTGTGAGGTCTGATGGAATTTAAAAACAATGGAGAATGGAACAGCCGAAAAAAATTGACAATTGATAATTAACAATGTCGGTTTAGTTAGAGAGGAAATTAATTTCTAAGATTAAAAACATCAGCGACTGCATTAAATGTGACTGGCCGTCTTGGTTAATTGTCAATTATCAATTAAACAATTCTTTCTTTCAGGGCTTTTGCAACGGCTTCGCTGACGCTGTTTACGTGCAGTTTTTTGTAGATATTTCGGATATGAAAATTTACGGTGTGGTAGCTGATCTTTTGTTTATCGGCTACCATTTTATAACTAAGCCCATCAACCAAATGTGTAAGAATTTCTTTTTCTTTTACGGAGAGTAAATTTTCCGTTGATATTTTTTTTTCTTCTTTTACTTTAAAAAAAGAAAGCACTTTGAGAGCAATTTCGGGTGTCATTGGAGCGCCGCCCTCATAAATTTCTTTTATTGCTTCCAGTAATTTTATAGGAGCTGTTTTTTTAAGTAAATATCCTGTTGCGCCGGCTAATATGCTTTGAAAAACCTTTTCGTCGTGATCGAAAACGGTTTGCATCATTACCGGTAATTCAGGAAATTGGTCTTTAATTATTTTAACAGCATCTATGCCATTTATGCCCGGCATGTCGATATCCATTAAAATAACATTTGGTTCGCTGCGCAAAATATCCTCCACCAAATTGGAACAATCTTCAAACACTCCGGCGCAAATAAACCCTGGTGAATTATCCAGCAATAATTTAACCCCATCGCGGCGGGTGGCATTGTCGTCAAAAAGTGTAACGCGAATATCCATATAAACTGAAAAACAAAATTACGGAATAAATTATTCGGAGCACCTGCAAAATATAGCAGGTAAACTATATTTCAAATATTAAGTTGATCTTAGTGCCTTTGCCAATTTCGGAGATGATTTTGAATTTGCCTTTTAGTTTTCGCGAACGGTCCTGCATGCTATGCAATCCGTTTCCAGAATAATTTGTATTCATATCAAATCCGACTCCGTTATCTGCGATCTCCATAACGACCTTATTTTTATTTCTGTATAAATGAATTTTAACTTCGGAACAATTTGCATATTTTACGATATTATTTATCGCCTCTTTAAATATAAGAAAAAATTCATGTCGTTTGTCGGGTGTTAATTTAATACCGGTTAATTTTTCATCCACAATAAAATCTGTTTTTATGTTTTTTATTAGTAAATTTTCTATTGCAAACGATTTCATGCGTAAGGTCATTTGTTCAAAATTATCGTTTCGGGGTTGAAGCGACCATACGATATGATTCATATTATCCTGCATTTCGATGCTGGTATCAGAAATTTTATTTAACATGTTCTTCAGATCTTCATTTTCAGTGTTTGATTTCATTTTTGCAACTTCACTGTATAAATTGATCGTGCTCAACGCGCTGCCAACATCATCGTGAAGGTCGTTTGCAATATTATTGCGGACATTCTGTAATTTTAAAAATTGATTTTCCCGATACTTAATAATAATATAAATTAACGATATCCCGCTTAAAATACACAATAAATAAAACCACCATTGTTGCCAATAAGGATGTTTAATAACGAATTCGACGAGCAGATTTTCAGGACTCCAATCGCCTTGCGGATTTGTAACTTTCAATAATAATTTATACTTACCCGGAGGCAAACTGGTGAACCTGATTTCACCCGAATTGCCGGTTTCAATCCACTCATTATTTAATCCCTCCAGATGATATTGATATTTTACAGTTGATGGTTGCGATAATTGCAAACAGGAAAATCTAATAGTAATAAAATTTTCTTTATGGCTAAATGTCAGGTCATTAAACGCCGTCGTGTTAAAAATTGGATCATCAAAAATTGAAAATTCGCTCAGGTAGATTTGGGGGAAACTCGTTTCAAACCGGTAAGATTCCGGATCAAATTGTATCAGATAATTTCCTGCACCATAAAACCAGTCACCTCCCTCCATCTGAAATAATTGCACGGGGTTTTTTAGCAACCAATCACTGTTGAGCAAAGGAACAAAACGGAATTTTTTGTTTCGCGGATCAAATACTTCAAAACCTCCGCGAACTGCCGACCAGAAATTTTTGTTTTCATCTACATACAATCCATACATAGGAAAGCTTTGCGACTTATCCGGAGAATAATAAGTGAATTTATTTCCGTCGTATTCATTTATTCCGTTGCCGGTAGTGATCCAGAGATGTTTATATTCATCCTCAAAAATACCACTCACCGAATTATTGGAGATAGTATTGCTGTCGTTACCAAGATGCAGGAATATTTCGAAATCATGTTTGAGTTCAATACTTTTATTCCATTTGTTCAATCCTTCTGAAGTGCCTACCCAAATATTTTTTTCGGAGTCGCGATAAACAACGCGCACAAAATTATTAGAAAGCGCATTCGGCTCATTAACTTTGTAAAAATCTCTGTACACAGAATTTTTAACGTCATATACACCAATGCCTGAACCGATGGTTCTGAATAAATGAAGGGGATTGTCTTCTATGGTATCAAATAAAACATCGTAAGTCTGGTATCTTTTCAGATATGCATCAAGTTTATATTTTTCTCCTGTAGCCGAGGAATAAAAATATTCGGGATTAAACAATTGTATGTTTTCATTTTTAGGGGTGTAAATAAAAGTACTTGATTCGGTGTTGAGATAATATTGTTCCGCATTTAATTTTTTTGCAGAGGTTGTCCGCAATGTATTGTTGCGATATTGAAATGTGATCAGTTTACATTGTTTATCCGGGATTGAAAAAGCATAAATTCCATTTGAAGTGCAAATTCCCAGCTTTTCCGGATTGTATGCAAAGGTGGAGAAATGATTAATATCTTTTTCAAAATCGTTGCTGATCTGATACCTTTTAAATTGCCATTGCATTGGATTGTATTTACTCAAACCGGCACTTGTACCTATCCATAGAATTCCATTTTTACTTTTATAAATACAGGTTATTCTGTTGGAAGCAATGCTGAAATTATCATCTCTTTTATGTTTATACTGAATGGAAGAAAACCGGTGTTTATCGGTAAGATACAATCCCGATTGTCGGGTGCCCACCAATAAAATATCTTCATCAAAAGATAAAACATAAGTAACTTCCGATTCGGTTTCCATCACTTTTTGAGTGGTTACTTCTACACCTGGTTTTACATATAACGGATTTGGTTGAACATATAAACCCTTTGCCCAAGTTGCCAGCCAAATGGAGTCGCCATCCACCTCAAAATGCTGTATGCTGGCAGGTGCGGTTTTGAAATTTTGTTTTTTTGGTAATTCCCCATTTTTATTAAAAACATACACTGCGCCGGGCGATAATTTTGAAATATACATGTTCTCTCCCTGTACATTGAAATGGTGAACCCAGGTAAAGGAATCCGGTTTTGGTATTCCCCCCTTCGGATCAATTATAGATTTGGTAGTATCTGCCTTACAGGAATAAGATATTTCGAAAGTATTTTTATGAATAAATCCTACCGAAGCGTTTTCAGAACTAAAAAGTATGTAGTCCTTATTTAATTCTTCCACGGCTATCACGCGATTAGAAACGATGGAAGTGGTTTCTGCCGGGTCGTTTCTGAATTGCAGAAATTGTTTATCTTTTGTTGCAGAAGGATCATATCTCGTTAATCCTCCATCCCTTGTTGCTATCCAAAATATGCCCTCACTGTCTTCTAAAATGTCGACAATAACATTTCCCGATAACGAATTTTTATTTCCCTCAATGGAATAAAATGTTTGAAACAGAAGTCCGTCATATTTATTTAAACCATTTGCGGTGCCTATCCATAGAAATCCATTTCTGTCCTCATAAATACAAGTGATCATATTGTCACTCAATCCATTGGAAGTGGTTATATTTTCAAAATATAATTGCGGAAATTCCTGCGCATAAACAGGATGCGCAAAATAGAATGCTGAAATACATAAAAGATAATATTTAAGAATATGTGTTTTCAAATATTGACAACTGATAATTTACAATTGTATTTTTGGGATCCATTACAGGTAAAACAAATCTTATTTTCCGGTAACTTGCTGGAACACATCTTCCAAACTCTGTTTTTCAATGTTCAGGTTTAACAAAGTGTATTTATTTTCCACCGCAAAACGGAAAAGGATCTCCCGAATATCTTCCTTGCCGGAATATTCTATGGTCAATTTATTTTCGCCTGTTACTTTCTCAATGCCGCTTATCCCGGATAATAATGTTGTATCAATGCGTTCTTTAAATTCAACATCCACAATGGTGAATCCCTTTTGCTGCGATTTTAACCCTTCCACAGTGTCGTCCGCTACAATTTTTCCCTTGTTGATGATGATAACACGGCTGCAGATAGCTTGCACTTCCTGCATAATATGCGTAGATAAAATTACCGTTTTTTCTTTTCCTATATTTTTAATCAGACTTCTTATCTCTGCCAATTGATTAGGATCAAGTCCGGATGTTGGTTCGTCCATGATCAATACTTTTGGATCGTGCAACATCGCCTGCGCTAAACCTACACGCTGGCGATATCCCTTGCTCAATTGCCCTATTTTCTTTTTTCTTTCCACGGTCAATCCGGTCATCGCAATCATCTCATCAATACGTTTTTGGGGACTTTTCATATTGTGCAAACGCGCTGCGAATTCAAGGTATTCTTTTACATACATTTCAGGATATAGAGGATTGTGTTCCGGCAGATATCCGATGTTTTTTCTTACATCCATCGACTGTTTTTCTGTATCAAATCCGCAAACACTCGCTTTACCACCGGTTTGGGGAATAAAACAGGTAAGTATCTTCATAGTAGTGCTTTTGCCGGCACCATTCGGGCCTAAAAAACCAACAATCTCCCCTGCCTCAACATCAAAGGAAATGTCGTTAACAGCTTTTTGTTCTCCGTAGAGTTTGGTAATATGCTCAACTTTTATAGACATGTAAGTAAAGTAACTGCAAAAATAAGAGTTGTAACGCCCAAACTCGTTACAAGATTGCAATATTAAAAATTGTTTAAATCTAAGCCTTAAAACAAATTAACCTTACTATTATTTACATTCTACTTAATTTATGTATCGTTTATTTGCTATTTATATAAATATAACGCTATATTTTTTGTTTAATTGATATTTAAACAAAAATTGCAACAAAAAATATTTTGCATATTCATTTCTTGACATATAGCTTTGCCTTTTATTTTTCTAATTCCTAATCCTAAACAAACCAAATTTAATCAAAAAACTGCACACAATTAAAGCAGCATTTTTGCTGTTATGTCTGATCTCTGTCCAGAGTTTATCAGCGCAAACAATTTACACATTCAACAACGACGAATCCGGAGCACCAGGATCTACAGCAGTTGGAGTTACTGCCTCAGACCTTACGCCTGTAAATGGGGTAGTTGAAATTAACGCCTGTGGAACAGGATACAGCACGGATACCTGGAGCACCTCAACAGCAGCATTTTCCACAGCATTTTCTGCCATACAATTGACCTTAACACCAAGTGCAGGATACACTATGAACTTTACGCAAATGCAATTCGATCTTGGACGTAACCCTCAGGGTCCTACAAGAATGCGTTATGCATATAGTATCGACGGTGGTATTACCTGGATCAACAATGGGTTAGACCTAAGTGTGCCAAGTGGTTCATGCGGTTCCGGAACTACATTTATCTGGAATATGACTGATTTCAGCTCCACAACTGCTGTTATTTTTCGTATTTATGGATGGAATGCAGGTAACGTAAACGGACAGGAAAGAAATTATAATGGTTCAGTAAGTGGAACAGTATGTTCCAATGCACCGGCTACAATTTCTCCTACAGGTGTTGCAGTTACTTGTAAAGGCGATCCTGTTACTTTCACCACTACTGCTTGCATTGGATGTACTTATCAGTGGTATAAAAATGATAACCCTTTAACAGGTGCTACCACTACTTCTTATGCAACAACTAAACCTGCATATTACAATGTACTTGTTACACAGTCAAATGGTTGTTCTGTTTATTCTCCTTATACCGAATTAAATATCGGATTAAATCCTAATGCAAATATTTATTATCCAAACGGTTTAAATCTTTGTTCTCCAACGCCGGGTACTAATATTATAGTTAAAGTGGGTTACCTTGAAACAAATACTTATCAATGGTATAAAAACGGTGTCGAATATGTTGGCGACGGCGCTACATCATGGAGAATATTCCCTACTGAAGCCGGTGATTACCGTTGTTCAATTACATCAAGTGATAATTGTAACCGCATTACAGATATTGCAACAGTAATTAATGTTTGTCGTTTATCTGAAACAGAAATGTCTGGTTTTGAAGTTTATCCAAATCCAACATCCGGTGAATTTAATGTGAATATGAATTTATCTGCTACAGTAACCACTGCTGATATCATTATTGTAAATATGATTGGCGATGTTGTTTATTCAAATAATACAACGCTTACGAATGGTAATTTGAATGCTGCTGTTAATTTGCAAAATGCAACAGCCGGATTATACCTTGTAAAAGTTATTGCAGGTGGCAATGAGTACAACAAACAAATTGTTATCAATAAATAATTGATAAATTAAATACTATTAAAAGGCATGCAGATATATTCTGCATGCCTTTTTTAATTTTAGTTATTCATGGTTTTGTCAAACTATAATTTGCCTCAATAGCGTCTCGCTAATATAATATTGATAGTAAGTAGATTAACATTTTTAAATTAATATGGGTATCAACCGCTGCCGAATTCCGTTATGCAGGCAATGCATAGGCAATTCTAAGGTCTGCATTTTATTAACAATTCGTTAATATCAAAATTATAAATGCATTATCTTTACTGGGCACTTTTACACTTAGTCTACCAAACTTAAACCATACGTATGAAAATTTATTACAACACCCGATTGTCCATTTCCTTATTTACAATAATCTTATTCCTTGCAACCTTTGGTTTCGCTCAAACGAATCCGGTTCCGCAGGTTATTCCATTTACGCAGGACTTCACCGCCCTTTTGCATACTTCCACAGTCTACCCGGCAGGTTTACAAGGTTGGAAGGTGAGTTCAGCGGCAACAACGTCTATTGTAACAACGGGTCCAACCGCTGATCACACACTTACGGCAAATTCCAGCGCATCCTCTAATGCAGGAGGTATTCATAATTACAACGGCAAAATAGGGTTATTATCCTCAGGTTCCACTAACCCGGGAATTGCAATGGCTATTAATACCTCCGGAAGCAATAATATCACACTTTCTTATAGTATTATGGTGATCCGCAATCCTTATGATGGCGGTTCCAATACCAGAATAAATGAATCGGTACTGCAATACCGAATTGGAAATACCGGCGCATTCACTACGCTGGCAGGAGTTGAATATGTAAGTGGAACAATAATACAAACAACAAGTGGTGTTACCACTCCGCAAAATCTCGAGAACAGAAGTATTGTATTGCCTGCTTCCTGCAATAATCAACCTGAAGTACAAATACGTTGGATAAATCACGACCAAACCGGCGCCGGTTCACGACCTAGTTTTGCAGTTGACAATATTGTTGTGGAACAGGATAATGATGGTGACGGATTTGGTGCAATAACCGATTGTAATGACAATGATGTTACTATAAATTCTGCCGCAACTGAAATATGTGATGGCGTGGATAATAATTGTGATGGTAATATTGATGATGTTGTGCTCAATGCACCTACAATTTCTCCCTCCGGTATTATTAATTTATGCAAACCGGATGCAGTTAACTTATCCATTGAAGGTTCTTACGATTCTTATCAATGGTATAAAAACGGAACTATAATTTCCGGTGCCACTTCCAATAATTATAACACAAACAAACCCGGATATTATTCTGTAACAGTAATGCTTGGCGACTGCTCTGCAACGTCTGCCGTGCAATCTGTAGCAGTATTAGCCTCTCCTTTGGCAAATATTTCTGCACCAAACGGATTGGATCTCTGTTTCGGAGTTGTAAAATTAAAAGCGAGTTATAATGCAACCTATACCTATCAATGGTATTTGGAAGGTTTGCCTATAGCGGCAACTTCTTATACATATTTACCACTTGAAACAGGTAATTATTATTGTGAGGTTACCAGTGCAGAAGGATGTGCGAGAAACACCACTACACTTACCGTAATTAATTCCTGTGGAAGGATTGGTGAAACAAAAAATACTTTAAATGTTTATCCAAATCCTTCGAATGGAGAATTTAATATTTTGTTTTCTGCAGACCAATCCATTAATACAGATGCCGATATCAGAATTTATAATTTATTGGGAGCACAAGTATATCAAAATTCAACTTCCATAATTAATGGAATGGCAGAATATAATATTCAATTAAATGAATTAAGCGGAATGTATTTTATTAAAATTGCAGTAAACGAAGTGGAATATAATTCTACTGTTATTTTAGATTAGTAATATTATTTTAAAGCAATTAAAAAACCGAAGGAGATTAGCTTTCGGTTTTTTTACAATGAGTAATGAGTTTGGTTCACTAAGGATGAAATCTTAAGTCTTTCGCTTTCATGGATGCACTCATTACTCATTACTCATCACTCATCACTCATCACTCAT